>JAAZHW010000023.1 GCA_012510515.1 Parcubacteria group bacterium | reverse complement strand
GAATATAATGTTTTATATTATCCTTTTCCGCTATCACATCAACTCCACCATCATAACCGCCGCCAACTCTTTCCGTTTTATATCCTAATTTTGAATATAAGGAAGCGATATATTTCTCAAACTCCTCTGGCTTTAAACTTCTTAACCAATGCAATAACTCAATATCACTACGATATTTTAAACCAGCATTCAATTTCTTTTTAGTTTTAATATCTTCTAATAAATTAGGAAGAAGTCTATCAAATATTATTTCTAAACCAATAACAATTCCTAATAATATAAAGATTGGACGAAACATAGAGCCAAGTTCTGACATATTTTATTTTTTAATAAATTTTCCGACTTTACTTTTTGCTTGTTCTAATAATTCTTCTCTTGCGTTTTCTTGGTAAATTTTATTGCATAGTTATAGAATTTCTTTATCCAACCTTATTTTAGATAAAACATTTATCAATTTTTTCAGTGCTTCATAAAACGAAATGGTTAACTCAAAATAGTTTTTATAAAAATTTCTAAATTATTTATCATCTATATCCTTATCTAAAAATTCTAAATCTCTATAATTTGATTTTATTCTATACCAATAAAAAAATTCGCACATATTAATAGTATTTTTTTCTAAAAATTCTTTTTTCTTTTCTCTCGCTTTTTTTGATCTAAAATTTTTAATTTTTTCTTTTCTTTGAAAATCCTCAATTTTGTATAAGATAAGTTTTTAAGGACTTGCAGAACACGCTCTTTTAGATTAATGCCGACTATTTTTAAATTAGACCCAGATTTAATTTTTAAATTTACTATTTCGGAACATTTAAAGTTGATATTAAAAATCTTTTTGTTGAAAACTATTTCTTGTTTTTCAAGATGATTTTTAAATTTTTTAAGTAACCCGTCGTGAGTAGAATTAAACGATGTTTCTTGAGTTGAGATAAGATAATCTAAAACTAATAATAAATTAAACATCAAGTAGTATGATTTTACAGCAATCCACGGTACACATACCTCTGCAAAAGCCGGATTTTGTTCAATTGTCTTATGTTCTTCGTCAAGATTTCTTTTTATCAGTTTTATTAAATTAACTTTCTTTTTAAGAGTATTGCTTCCGTTTTGAATCTTGTTCTGGATATCCAACTTACATTCTGCATTTAACCCATTAGAAATGGTATTTAAACATTCTACATAATTAAAATGTGTCATAAAATCCGGTGGGTGTCCGTTCTCGTATTCTTCATTTTTAATTTTTATCCTTTTACTTAAATCCATGTTATTACTTAAAAATCCTTCTATAAACCCTCAAAATTGCTTCGGGTATTGGCGATAATTAGACCTTTTGTTTTATATCTTTAAATTCTTCGTTAAAAGTTTCACGCCCAAAAAAAACATAGACGCTGAATTTTAATAATTCTTGCCCGCCCGTCTTGCCCGCTTCCGCCTTCGTTAAAACTTCGGCGGACAGGCGCGGGCAAGCTGATGATTTTTATTATAGCATCAAATCAGACCAATTTTCAAACAAGCAACTTATTTTCCAAAGCTTCCTTAAATTCTTTTTGCAATTTCTCGTTGTAAAAAGACAGGCCTATAAGTTAAAATATCTATTTTCTAACTTCAAATTTTTCTTGGGCATACCAATTTTTTTCAGCTAAATTAACATTCTTTAACTCTTTGTTTCTAACTTCATCAATATCTATTTTGATCTTCTTATCTTTAAAGACATCGCATAACATTTTGGCTTTAAACAATTAAGTTCCAACAAACTCTGAAGTATTAGCCTTTGCTTACTCTGCAATCTTTTTACACAAGAATAAAAACAATTTCAATTTTTCGGTCGAGGTTAATTATTTTATTTTAGCTTTGGCCCCAAAGTCTCAACCTCTACACTTCTTTAAAGCTTCTCTAATTTTTCTTATAGATTTTTTAAAACATTTAAAACATTTTTTCTGACTTGCTCCTCGTTCTCTTGGAGTTTAAATAATTCTTTTATTTCAGAAACCTTTCCTTTTCTTCTTCTAGTAAAATGTCTGCTTCACTTTTTAAATCAAATATATGTTTTATTTTATTACCGATTTCATTTTGTTGATTCATATTTAATATGGGAATTTTTATGTCTAAAAATCGTTCATTATGAAGATGCATAATAGTAGTTGCCGTAACATATCGGGCTTGTGCTTGGTCAAAAACAATCTTACTATTTAAAGCCGCGAATAAATAGAATTTATTAAGTTTTATTTCGTTCAAAACTCTAATTTTTGTAATGCCGGAGGCAATTACACACTGATCACCTTCTTTAATCATTCCTACGATACCGATTTTCCCGTCTTTCGTAAAAAGAATATCTCCGGGTTTTAAATCTTGCTTCTTTTTATATATTTCTTGGTAAAGATCGCTATCTATCATTTGTTTGGTATTTCGATTTATTATCCCATTTACAATATCATTAGTTCTAATAAAAGGAATCCCGTCATTTGTATAATTTTCAGAACCCACTTCATCTCCTTTCGTTATCGCAATTATCTTTTTTTCTTTTAATTCTCTTAATGAAATAGTTTTTATACCTTTCCTTTCGACATCATTTAAGCGTTTTTGTAATTCAGGGTAATAACGCCTTGGAATAAAATTATCAAAATCAATAATATCTTTTCTGTTAATCCAAAAAAATCTATCGATATTAAAAGTATTATCATTTTTATAACTAGAAGAAATTATTGGCAATTCATCTTCTTTTATAGCTTTACCCCTTCTGTTGTGGCCAACTTTTTTGGCGATTGCTAGGTATATTTTAGAAGTATCACTGCTGGTTGGCTTTTTTTGTAAAAATAAAATGCAAGTTTTCGTTGCGGTACTGGGTTGAAATGTTTCTGACGGCAAATCTACTACAGCTAATAACTCAGCTTTATCTAAAATTAATTTTCTTATATTGCCATTTTCAATGTTCCCGAGAATACCCTCCGGCAAGACAATTCCCATTCGGCCGCTGGGCTTTAGTAATTGCAAGCATCTTTCGATAAATAAAATTTGCGGTGGCTGTTTATCTTGTAATTTGTTAGTTCTTTCCCAAGTTTTGGTTTTATTATCATATTTCCACTTAAATCCAAGTTCGTATTGCTTTAAAATTCTATCGCCGCGAACAGGAATTTTGGCACCGAAAGGAGGATTGGTAATCACAACATCAAAATTTTCTAAATTTATCTTTTGTCTTGATTTTGAATTCCATTCTGAAAGCGGAACCAAAGAATTTTCACAAAAGATACCTCCACGGCCATCGCCAATAATCGCCATATAAGCTTTGGTGACTTTTGCCAAAAAAGAATCTTTATCAATACCGGCGATATATTTAGACGCTAATTCACGTCTTTTAACCGCCAAAAGTTCTTTTGACCAACCTTTTTTCTCGGCTTCTTTATTAAGTTTTGTCCACATATATTCAAGGGCGACAATTAAAAAGCCACCACTACCACAAGCGGGGTCAATAACATATTCATCTATATCTAGATCAAGTATTTCGATTGCCATTCTGACTACATTTCTCGGGGTAAAAAATTGACCCTCACTACCCCTCAAAGCAGGTCCTATAAAAACTTCGAAAGCATCACCAACAGCATCTCTTTCCGCTTTTATTATCGCGTATTTTTGCAATTCACCAACCACATAGACAATAGAATCGGCATCAAGTTTTATTAAATCTTCCTTTTCAAAAACATCATCATATTCCTTTTTAACTTTCTCAAATAAATTAACCAGTCTTTGTTTTACATTTTCTTTTGACTCGTTTACACCGGCACGAAAAGTTATTTGTTGCTCTGGGTGAGTATTAATTTCGTCGTATATTTTGCAAAATAGTAAGTTAATAATTTCTTGAGCAATAGCTTCGTCTCTGGTAATGCCCGTAATATTGCCAGCTAAATGATTGCGAATATCATTAAATATTACTTTTAGATTTTTAGGAACTTCTAAATTTTTCTTTTTGTAAAGTCCAATATCTTCAACTCGTTGTCCTTTTTTGGGAATATCGGGAATTTCAATCCAAGTCCAGCGTTAAGTTTTGGGATCGCGAGTTTTCCACAAATAGAGGTGTTCTTTCCCGTTAAACCAAACTCCAATTTCCACCGACGGCACAAGATTCAAATAAATATCAAGTTGCTTTCTACCATCTTTCCTGTTTGGTTGCTTGCATTCAACAAGCATATAGACATTATCATAAGACTTCTTTTCGTCACGAAAAACAGCGATGTCTACTGGATATTTCTCTTGACCTGACGGGGAAGTTTTAACACGAAACTGTGGAATAGTTTGGATTTGATTTTTTAAATAATTTAATTCTTCAACTAATCGCTGAGTAAAAACATTTACTGCTTCTTCGTGTTCTTTTACTCCCGACCTTACATACTGACCAGAAATATAATCTCTAACACCTTCTTTTTTAGAAGGTTCGACTTTAACTTTTTCCTTTATTAAATTGTAATGCGTATTATTCATAAAGTTTCTTCATAAGATTGTCTAATTAAGTCTAAAAGATAATTAACATCTGTTTCTTTGGTAATTTTTATTAAACCATTATATCCCCATTCAAAGGCAGTTATGTCTTTTACCACGCCATTCGGGTCAATGGCGTGGTCGTATCTTGAATTGCGAACAAGAGCGTTGATATAGTTTTTGCCAAATTCAAATCTAACAAAACTTTTTGTTGTCCTGTATGTAACGCCACTTTTTTGTTCCGGTTTTTCTTGAACATTAGACCACTCTAAAATTTTTTCTCTTATTTCATTAAATTTTTCCTGTAAATCTTTTGACGTTTTATTGAGGTGGTAATTCAAATCATATTTTGCATATTCTATTTTCGTTATCCTCTTTCCCTTTTTGTCGCTTGCTTGTGAACTTCCCTCAATATTAACCTCAAAAATGCCATTTTCGTATAAAGTATAATTCCAAAGCTCTATATTTTCAGACATTCTATTGATGGCGTATTTATCATACTTGTTAAAAGCCGAAGCGATTAAAATAAGTCTTGGCTGGCTCCAATCTATTTTTATTTTTTTCAATTTCTTTTCTGCAAGGATTTGGAAATCTCCTTTATGGTCAACCAGCCAATCAAGATAAAAGAGGCCCTGATTGATAACATTATCTTTTTCGCCCCATTTGTATTCAATGATAACTGGCGAATTGTTTTCGTCTAATCCCAATGTATCAATTCTGCCGCCGTGTTTTTCGCCAGTGGAAAGTTCGGAAACGATAAATTTAACTCCAAAAATTTCCTCTAAATTATTTTCAACTAAAGTCTGCAACTCTTTTTCATTTTTAAAGTTAGAAGTTTTTAATTGCCTTATTTTATTGTTTTCGGTTTGGAAAATTGGCATAGGATTAAATTAAATTTTTCTCCTTAAAACTTATAAATCCTGTTTTGGTAATGATTATATGGTCAATCACTTCGATTCCTAAAATTTTACCGGATTCTACTAATCGCTTTGTTATTTCTAAATCGTCTTCTGATGGTTCGGGATCGCCTGATGGATGGTTATGAATAAATACAACCGAAGCAGCCTTATTTTTAATGGCTTCGGCAAATACTTCGCGCGGGTGAACAACACTCGCATTAAGACTGCCAACTGAAACTTCCGCGATTGAATAATTTCTGCTATTAAGAGCAATGATATAAAAATGTTCTTTGTGATAATCTTTAAGTTTGCTTTTTATTAATCGATAAACTTTTTCTGGATCAGTAAGTTCTTTGCCTTTGTAAGCCGGAACTTGAGTAGAAAGACGACGACCAATTTCAAAAGCAGCTTTTATTTGAGTAGCTTTTGCCAAGCCAATCCCTTTAATTGAAGATAATTCTTCAATGCTTGCTTCTGATAATTTTTGTAAATTTCCAAATTGTGCTAATAATTTTTGAGCTGTAACTGCCACTGATTCGCCGGCAACGCCTCGGCCTAAAATAAGCTGTAATAATTCTTGAGCCGAGAGTGCTTGCTCGCCAAACTTAACCAATCGCTCGCGCGGACGCTCATCTTTTGGCAAATCGTGAATAGTAAATGATTTAGTCATAATTCTATAAAACAACCTTTTTATTATGATATATAATTATTGTAATAATGTAAACTCCCACGCCAAGTTTAGTGTGGGATCAAGGGCAACATTTTTT
>JAAZHW010000022.1 GCA_012510515.1 Parcubacteria group bacterium | reverse complement strand
GTACCCAAGAAAATCCAGAGGGTAAATTATTAATATTAGATAAATCAATGCTAGAAGGAAGAGAAATATAGATATTAGTACCATTACAAATGGTGGAATTTAATAATCCTTCACTATTAGCTAATTGAATAAGTTCGTGTAGATTAGATAAATCATTAATACGTTTGGTATCTCTTGCTCTTTTTAGTATTTCTGCTGGATTAATAGCTATTACCACCACACTCATTAATATGGCTAATATAGCAATAACAACTAATAATTCAATAAGAGTAAAAGATGAAGAATTATTATTATGATAATAACGAGATATAATAGTTTTAGACATTTGAGATATTATTTAAATTATATATATATTATATATATTATATATTAAAAATAGAATAGTGGATAGTGATATTAGATAGTTATATTATATATTAATATTATATTACAAACAAATAAAAATAGAATAGTGGATAAGTGAGGTGGGGATGATAATAGTTAATATAGAGTATCATTGCTGTGGGTGGGATCCTTCACTGCGTTCAGGATGACAACCTTCATTTTGTCATCCTGAGGGCCTGCCTGCCGGTAGGCAGGCTTCAATCCCTGCCCGCCTTCGGCGGGCAGGGCTAACGTTCAGAATGACTGCGGAAAAAACTACACACTACATTTCCTTTAGTGCCCCTGATGAGAATCGAACTCATGTTTCCACCTTGAGAGAGTGGCGTCCTAGCCACTAGACGACAGGGGCTAAACAATTTTATTTTAATTGAAAAATTAAAAAATGAAATATTTTAATTAAGAAATTAAAAAATGTAAGCTGATATTTTGCTATTTTATTTTAGCAAAATTTTAATAAAAATAATTTAGCGATTTATCGTATTTTAAAAATTATTAAAATAAGTATTTATTAGTCTGATTTTAATAAAAATAAGTATTTATTAGTCTGATTTTAAAAATCAGCAATCATTACCGTGCGTGGGATTCCCGCCTTCGGCGGGCAGGCTTCAACCCCTACCTATCCGGCAGGCAGGGCTGATGCTCAGAATGACAATTACACCTGTCATCCTGAACGCAGTGAAGGATCCCATGGCTTTCAGTATTGCACAACTATCACTGCATTGCATGGGATTCTTCGCTAGCGCTCAGAATGACAGCAGGGGTTTGCTGTGGGTAGGATTCCTGCCTCTCGGCAGGCAGGAGGCGAAGGATCCCACAACTTTTAGCGCTATGCAACCATCACTAATTCCTCAACTATTTTATCTAATTGCATCGCGCGTGATCCTTTTACTAAAACTACATCAAAATTACCAATTTCTTTTTTAATCATTTTTTTTGCGCTTTCACTATTATTAAAAATTAAAACTTTGTTTTTATCAAAATTATGTCTAATTGCCGATTCAGCAATTAATTTAGCTTTTTCTCCCACACAAATTAGAAAATCAACTTTTTTTGCTACTTCTTTTCCGATCTCTTGATGAGCTTCATCACTATACTTTCCCAATTCCAACATATCACCTAAAATAGCAACTTTTCTTCGTTTGGAAAAATAATTTAAGGTTTCAAGGCCGGCTTGCACAGAAATCGGCGAAGCATTATAACAATCATCTAATATCACGGCATTTTTAATTCCTTTCAAAATTTTCATTCGATGCTCAAATGGCTGATAATCACTTAAAAATTCACTAATTTTTACTAAATTAATGCCATAAATAATTCCCACCGCGATTGCAGCAGCGGCTGAATAAACTTGCGGCTTTCCTAAAATATTTTTTAATCTAAATGGCACAATAGTATTGCCATATTGAATTTTGAAAGCGACACCTTGAGGAATTTCTTTTTCGTCAAATTTATATTCTAAATTAATAATTTGGATGTCAGCTTCATCATTAAAACCATAGCTAATGATTTGAGCCCGCGTTTTAGATTTTAACTCCCATACTAATTCATCATCACAATTTAACACGGCATAACCACTCGTTGGCAATACTTCAATTAATTTCCCCTTTTCTTTTGCTACGGCCAATGGCGTACTGTAATGCTGAACATGAACGGGAATTTTTCCTATGGCCGTAATTACTCCAATTTTTGGTCTTGCCAAACGAGTTAAATAACCAATATCTCCCGGTTTATCCGCTGCCATCTCTAAAATTAAAACTTCAGGATATTTTTTATTTTTTATTATTAATTGCCCCATTGATTGAAAAACTACCTTAAACCAAAAATTAACACCAGTAATTTTTTCGTAATCACCTAAAATTGTTAATGGCACCCCTAATTCATTATTGAAATTACCTTGAGTTCGTCTAACTCTTTTTTCATTTTTTAGAACTAAATAAATTGCTTCTTTGGTAGAAGTTTTTCCCACACTACCAGTAACGCCAATTATTTCAGGTTGATATTTCTTTAGTGTTAATTGAGCTAAATTTTTTAAACTAATTTTTAAAATTTTATAAAGTAGGGGGGATTTCATAATAATCTAAAATATATTTGGCTAATTCTTGAAACATTGGCACGACGGTTGAACCAGCCAATGGCGCTTCTGGCTTATCTAATTTAATTAAAATAACAAATTTTGGATCTTCGGCCGGCGCATATCCAATAAATGATTGAATAGTTTTATCAGAATAACCGCCAGAAGCATCAGGCACTTGAGCAGTGCCAGTTTTTCCAGCAATTTGATATCCTTTTATTCTGGCTAAAATATTTTTTTCTACAGAATTAACCATAATAATTCTTAATTGCTGAGCTACTTCAGGACTAATTACTTGATTTTTGGGTTGGGGTTTTAAGGTTTGAATTTTATCACCTTTAGCATCAAGAATTGAATCAACAACATAAGGTGTCATCATTAAGCCATTGTTGGCAATTCCCGAAAAAGCGTTAATCATTTCAAGTGGCGTAACAGAAATTCCTTGTCCAAAAGAAGCTGTTGCAAAATAAATCTCATTAAATCCTTTTAAATTATTAATATTACCACTTACTTCATTGGGTAAATCAATACCAGTTTTTTCATTAAAACCGAAATTTAAAACATATTGATGAAAAATATCATGTCCAGTTAATTTTTCTAAATAAACAGCGCCCGTATTTAAACTTTCTGCAATAATATCAAAAACATTAACGCTTTGATGCGCTTTCAAATCCCAATTTCTAATTGTTTTTTTGTTCACAATTACTTCGCCAGTATCGTAATAT
>JAAZHW010000021.1 GCA_012510515.1 Parcubacteria group bacterium | reverse complement strand
TCGAAAACCAGTTAAATGCATTCCTCCTTCGGGAGTGCGAATATTATTAGCAAAAGATAGTTCAGTTGATTGAATGTCTTCGGTATAACAAAAAGCTGCTTCTACTAAAATATTTTCGTAATATTTACTAATATAAAAAATATTTTCTTGAATGGGTTTTTCTTCTTCGATTAAATATTGAATAAAAGAAAATAAACCTCCTTCAAAATAAAAATCATTTATATTTTCTTTTTCTTTGCGTTCGTCAACTAAACGAATTCTAGTTCCTTTTGTTAAATAAGCTTGATCGCGAAGATGTTCAGCCAAACGTTTAAAATCATAATCGGGCATTTTGCCATTTTTAGGAGAAAAAATTTCGGGATCTGGTTCGAAAATAATTGTTGTTCCAGTAATTTTACAAACTCCGTTTTTTAAAACTTTAGTTTTTGTTTTCCCCTTAGAATATTCCTGATAATATTTTTGACCATCGCGACAAACTTCTGCTCGTAAATAAGTAGAAAGAGCATTAACTACTGAAACACCAACACCATGTAAACCTCCTGAAACTTTGTAAGAAGCGCTGCCAAATTTTGCTCCAGCATGAAGTACTGTCATTACTGTTTCTAATGAAGATTTTTTGGTTTGCGGATGAATATCAATAGGAATTCCCCGTCCGTCATCTTGAACTCTTACTCGATGATTATCTAAAAGTCGTACCTCAATATTTTTAGCATAACCAGCCATTGCCTCATCAATCGCATTATCAACTACTTCATAAATTAAATGATGAAGTCCATCAATTCCTGTTGAACCAATATACATTCCCGGTCTTTTCCTTACTGGATCTAATCCTTCAAGAACAACTATATCTTTTGCCTCATACGAAGAAACTGACTTTTCAGAAATATTTAGTTGTGCTGATTCATCTTTTTTTTCTTTGAAAGAATCTATTTTTTGAATTTTTTTCTTAGTCATTATATTGTTATTTTAGCATATTTTTTAACAAAAAGAAAGTGGACGGCAAAAATTTCTTTGAAATTTTTGCCGCTTTTTACCGCTTTTTTGCTATTCTTTGACTATTTTTTTGAATATTTTTAATAGTAAAAAATATTTTTACGATTTTTTTATTTCTATCCCCAATTCTTTTAATTGATATTCGTCAATTTCTGATGGCGCATTCATCATTAAATCACGTCCATCGCCTGTTTTGGGAAAAGCGATTACTTCTCTAATACTTGGCTCATTCATTAAAATCATAATAAATCGATCGATGCCCATAGCAATTCCTCCGTGCGGCGGTACGCCATATTGAAATGCTTGAAGCATGTGGCCAAATTTTTCTTGAATACTTTCCGTTTTATTACCCATAATTTCAAAAACTTTTTGAAGAATTTTGGGATTATGTTCTCTAATAGATCCTCCGCCAATTTCATAACCATTACAAACAAAATCATATTGATGCGCTAATATTTTATCAGGATTTTCTTCTAAATATTTCTTAAATTCTTCGTCGGAAAGATTTAAAGGATTTTGAGCTTTAGTAAATGGATGATGCACTGCATCCCAACGTTTTTCTGTTTCTTTCCATTCAAACATTGGAAAGTCAACAATAAAAGCAAAGGCCATTTCATTAGGATCATTTTTGTTTTCGCGCAAATCCGGCTTATCACTTTGATATTTTTCCATTACTTCTTTATAAGTTAAACGAGGAAATGGTCTAAAAGTAAGTTTTTTTTCTGGAAATAATGTTTCCATTAAATTAAGATATAAATCTTCAATCAAATTTAAAATTTGCTCTTGAGTAGGAAAACTCATTTCAATATCTAATTGAGTAAATTCTGGTTGACGATCACCTCTCGTGTCTTCATCACGAAAACAGCGAGCAATTTGAAAATAACGCTCAAAACCAGAAACCATTAAAAGTTGTTTATATTGCTGGGGTGATTGTGGTAAAGCATAAAATTTTCCATGGTGTAAACGAGAAGGAACAACATAATCGCGCGCTCCTTCAGGAGTTGATTTAGTTAAAATAGGTGTTTCAATTTCTACAAAACCATTTTTATCTAAATAATTTCTCATAAATAAGATCACTTCGTGACGTTTGCGTAAATTTCTCTGTAGACGACTTCGCCTCAAATCTAAATAACGATATTTTAGACGATGCTCTTCGCCAATATCATAACCATTATCGCTAATATCAATAGGCAGAGCTTCGCTAGAATTTAAAATTACCAAATCAACCGCTTCAATTTCTAAATCACCATTTTCAATTTTAGAGTTTTGCATTCCTTCTGGTCTTTTATTAACCTTACCCTTTAATTCAATTACCCACTCATTTCTTAAATTTTTAGCATCTTCATAAATTTTATTCGTAGGCAAAAAAACAACCTGAACCAAACCACTTTTGTCACGCAAATCAATAAATATTAATTTTCCATGATCTCGACGAGTATCCACCCATCCCTTAAGAAGAATTTCTTCCCCAATATGATTTTTTATTTGATTAATAAAAATTCTTTCCATATTTTTTATTTTTTCGACTTTTTATTTTCCTTCAGTCTCCGGTAAAGAAATATTTTTTTCTCCTTTATCTTTGATAAAATTTTCACCGGAAATTTTCAAAACATCTTTATCAATTTTATTTAATTCTCTATAAGCAATATTATACGAATTGACCGTTGTTGTTAAATTATTTCCTAATTTTTGGATATAAAATTCGTAATTAGCTAAATGTTTACTTAATTCGCCTACTTTTTTAATAATCTCTTTAGCCGACTCTTCAATTTGAAAAGCTCTTAATCCTTGAAGAACGGTTTGTAAATAGGCTGCAAATGTAGTGGCCGAAACAATTAAAACTTTTTTTTCGCCCACAGCATATTCTATTAAATCGCGAGAATTGGATTCTAAACTTCCTACTTTATTAATCAATAAATCGTAATATAAAGCTTCAGACGGAACAAACATAAAAGCAAAATCAGTTGTTCCTTTTTTAGGTTGAATATATTTAGCCGTTTCATTAATACGAGTTTTTAAATCATTGTAAACGGCCTTTTCAAATTCTTTGCGTCTCATTGGATCTTTTTCGGATATTAAACGATTATAATTTTCCAAAGAAAACTTAGAATCAATTGGTATAATTTTATCTTTAATAAAAATAGCAGCATCAACAATTAATTTCTGCCCTTCTTCGTCTTTGCCAAGCTCATATTGCATTTGATAAGCATTCGCTGGTAAAAAATTTTTTAAAGTTACTTCTAAATAATACTCTCCTATCACTCCTCGATGTTTAGGATTTTTTAAAATATCTTGTAATTGATCTAGTTGTTTGGCTAAATCAAAAACTTGCTTCTGCCCTTCACCCACCTTTGTTAGTTCTTGGGTAATTTCTTTAATAATTTTTTGACTTTCATTAGACATTTCCCTCAAAGCTTGATTGGTAATTTGACTTGATTCGGATAATTTATCATCTACTGTTTTGTTAAGTTGGTTAATTTGATTCTGAAGCAATAAAAGAGAAGAATCATTTATTTTAGGATTATTTAATTGTTTTTTAAAAGAAATTAAATAAAAAACAACAACGGTTAATCCTACCAAAATAAGAATAGCAATAATAATAAATACTAATGTTGTCATATTTTTATTATAATCTCAAAAAAAATAAAAAACCAGTCTGAGATATTATTTTTTAATTAATTTTAAATAATTAATCTTGATTAGTCTTTTAGATCATCTTTTATTTCTTCTAAAATTTTTTTGGTTTTTGAAGAAATTTTTTTAGGAATTTTTACTTTAATATTTATTAATAAATCGCCGCAACCCCGACGACCGAAATACGGCAATCCTTTATTAGAAACACGCAAAATTTTTCCCGATTCAATTCCAGCCGGAATTTTTACAATAATATTTTTCCCATAAATAGTGGGTACTTCTTTTTCGGCACCTAAAATTGCCTCTACAACGGAAATGGGTAATTCATAAGTTAAATTGATTCCCTCGCGTTTAAACAAAGGATGATTTCTAACTTTAACTTCAACGTATAAATCACCAGCTGGTCCATTTTTTTCACCATCTTCTCCACCGCCAGCTATTTTAATAAATTGACCATCATTAATTCCCGGCTCTATTTTTAAAGAAATATTTTTTATTCCTTTTACGCGGCCACGACCTTTACACGCTGAACAAATTTTTTCTGCAACTTTACCTTCTCCCAAACAATCCGGACAAGTTTTTATTTGGCTAAAAGTACCAAAAAAACTTTGTTTTACTTCTTTAATCTCGCCCCGTCCATTACAAGTTGGACAAGTCTTAAATTCTGATCCCTTTTCATATCCAAAACCATCACAATTTTTACATTTAACTAAAGTTTTATATTCAAAATTTTTTATTACTCCAGTAGCTACTTCTTCTAAAGAAATCTCTATCATTAAACGAACATCCGATCCATATCGAACTTTTTTATGTTTTTGTTGAGTTGTTTTACCGCCACCAAAAATACTATTAAAAAAATCTCCTAAATCATTATCAAAACCAAAACTAGAAAAATCAAAATTAATATCCGAACCAAAACCTCGTCCTCCAAATCCTTGGGAAAAATCAAATCCTTGATTAAAACCACTGGTGCCACTACCTTCAAAAACTCGACCAAACTGATCATATTGCTGACGTTTTTTTGGATCAGACAAAACTTGATAAGCCTCGTTTATCTCTTTAAATTTTTTTTCATCTCCTCCGGCTTTATCAGGATGATATTTATGAGCTAATTGATGATAAGCTTTTTTTATTTCTTCTGATGAAGCATTTTTTTCCACTCCTAAAATTTTATAATAATCTTTTTCCATATTATTATGAATTAATAAATAAATTAAAAACAAAAAATAATGATAATAAATTTAATAAACAATTAAATCTTCTTTATTGCGTGATTCGTATTTTATTGCTACATAACCCGAGGCAATAAACAATTCATAAAAAAACCAGCCGATAATTCTAACAATCAAACTAACAAAAATGGCCACTACTCTTAAGGCAACGAACATTAATAATGTTATTATTAATATAATATATTGCTTTATTGAAACATCTAATTTTTGATAAACATTATCTAAAAATTCAAAAACCACTAATTCAAACGTTTCATTACCACTTAACTTTATTTCTAATTGTTTTGATAATTGCGCTTTTAAAATAATAAAATTCTGTTCAATTAAATCTTTTTTCTGTTTATCAATTGTTGCTTTAGGCACATGAGCTAATTCTTCTTTTTTTTCGTCAAAAGTTGCCTCCACTTGTTTTGCTGCCAAATTTCTTATAAAATCGTCAATCTGCATTTCTGGTTTAAATTCTTCTCCAAAATATATTTTAAAAATTGGTGTAGCTGGTTTTAAAATTGTGTTTACCGTTTGAGGTGTTAATAATAAATCTGGTTTAAAAATTATTTCCCCCATCCATTGCAAACAAATAAACAAATTAATTCCGATAAGCATTAGAGTTAAACCACTTTTTGCCATTTCATTCCAACGTAATCTCAACAAATCACTCTTTCTTTTTCTTGTCATTAAACGTCCAAGCCATAAACACAAAATTAATATCAAAAAAATTCCAATATTCCAAAACAAAGAAAAACTATCAAAATTCAAGGAAAATTTTGTAATGTAAAAACCGAAAGTAAATAATAAACTTTGAATAATAATACTACCGAATCGCATTCCATTAGCAAATAAACTTTCTAATAAAAATAAAGTTAAAAACAAAGTTAAAAAAATTAGAAACATCAACCAAGGAGATGTTTCTAAAAATTCAACTTCAATAAAAATATGACCCAAGCTTAAGCCGGCCAAAATAGCAAAAATCGAACTAAAAACAGTAATTAATAAAATTTTCCACCAATAATTAGTTTTTCTTATTGGACTGTTTTGACCAGCAACAATTTCTAGAAAAGACATAGGTTTTATTTATTTCTACTCTTTAAATTCTGCATCTTGAGAATTGTTATCATCGGATTTTTCAGATGAAGAATTTGGCTGAGTATCATTAGAATTATTATTTTGATTGCTTTGATACATTTTAGCACCAATTTTAGAAATTGCCAAGGATAAATCCTCCATCTTATTTTTAATTTGACTAGCATCTTCTCCTTTTGAGACTTCTTTTAAATCACTAATTTTATCTTCAATTTCTTTTCTTTCCTCGGGTGTAATTTTATCACCGGCTTCTCGCGATGTTTTTTCTGCTAAATAAATTGTATTTTCCGCTTGGTTTTTTATTTCTATTAATTCTCTTTTTTTTCTATCTTCTTCTAAGTGCAACTCGGCTTCTTTTTTCATTCGTTCTATATCTTCTTTACTTAAACCAGTAGAGGCTTCAATTCGAATTGACTGCTCTTTACCGCTAGCTTTATCTTTTGCTGTTACTTTTAAAATGCCGTTGGCATCAATATCAAAAGTAACTTCAATTTGAGGAATACCTCGAAAAGCAGGCGGAATACCATCTAAAATAAATCTTCCTAAAGTTTTGTTATCAGCTGCCATTTCTCGTTCACCTTGTAAAACATGAATTTCTACTGATGTTTGATTATCAGCTGCTGTAGAAAAAATTTGAGATTTAGAAACTGGAATAGTGGTATTTTTTTCAATTATTTTTGTAAATACTCCTCCTAAAGTTTCGATGCCCAAAGACAATGGCGTAACATCCAAAAGCAAAACATCTCGAACTTCACCTTGCAATACGCCACCTTCAACAGCCGCACCCATAGCCACTACTTCGTCAGGATTAATACCTTTATGCGGTTCTTTGCCAAAAAATTTCTTTACTGCTTCTTGAATAGCTGGCATTCGCGTTTGACCACCGACCATAATTATTTCATTAATATCGGAAATTTTTAAATTTTTCTCTGCCAACGTTTGTTTTACTAATTCAATTGAATGATCAATATAATCTTTTACTAATTCTTCTAATTTAGCTCGACTTAATTTCATTTCAAAATGTTTTGGACCATTGGCATCAGAAGTAATAAACGGTAAATTAATATCAGTTTCGAGCACGGTTGATAATTCATGTTTAGCTTTTTCTGCCGCTTCTTTAAGTCGTTGAAGAGCTAATAAATCTTTGGATAAATCAATTCCTTCTAATTTTTTAAACTCATCAACAAGATAAGCAATAATACGTTGATCAAAATCATCGCCTCCTAAATGAGTATCTCCTCCAGTAGCAATTACTTCAATTGTATCTTCCGAAACTTCCAAAATAGAAATATCAAAAGTGCCACCACCAAAATCATAAACAATAATTCGTTCATTGGTTTTTTTATTTAAGCCGTAAGCTAAAGCAGCAGCCGTCGGTTCGTTTAAAATTCTTTTCACTTTAAAACCAGCAATTTCTCCAGCATTTTTAGTCGCTTGTCTTTGACTGTCATCAAAATAAGCTGGCACGGTAATAATGGCTTCGTCAATTTTTTCTCCTAATTTTTCTTCCGCATCAGTTTTAAGTTTTTGTAAAATCATTGCTGAAATTTCTTCTGGACGATACCATTTTTCTCCCATTTTAACCTCAACGCCTCCATTAGCTGATTCTCTCAGTTCATAAGGCAACCATTTTTTATCTCGTTGCACTTCAGAATCAGTAAATTTACGTCCGATTAATCTTTTAATAGAAAAAATGGTATTTTGAGCATTGGTAACTGATTGTCTTTTGGCTAAAACGCCGACTAAAAGTTCGCCATTTTTAGCAATAGCCGCAATAGAAGGGGTTGTTCTTATTCCTTCTTTGTTTTCAATAATTTTTGGTTGGCCAGCTTCAATTATGGCCATAGCCGAATTTGTTGTTCCTAAATCAATTCCTAATATTTTACTCATATTTTTGTTTTAATTTAATAGTTTTTTATTTTTTTATTTTAGACCTTTAATTATATTTTATTTATTATTTTTTATCACCTTAACCTTCGCTGGTCTAATCACTTTACCATTCAATTCATATCCTTTAATTATTTCCTCCGCTATCTTATCATCTTCTTCTCCTTTTATAATCTCTAATGCTTCATGATAAATTGGATTAAATTTTTCACCTACTGATTTTATTTCTTTTAATCCCTTTTGTTCTAAAACATTTAACATTTGCTCTCTAATCAGCTCTATTCCTCTTCTAATATTTTTTTCGGTTGGTGTTAATCCTTCAACATTTAAAGAATTAATGGAAATATCAAAACTATCTAATACTGTGAGTAAATCTTTAATTATATCTTCATTTGCTTTTTTAATAATTTCTTCATTTCTTTTTTTTATTTCTTTTTGAAAATTAAGAAATTCTGCTCTTTCTCTTTGCCATCCCTCCAAATAATCATTCTTTAATTTTTCTGCTTCTTCTAATTTTTTTTCCAATTCTTTAATTTTTTCTTCTTCTTTAATTTTTTCTTCATTATTTATTTTATTTTGTTCTTCCATATTTTTTTATTTTTTGTTTAAATTCGAACCATTTAAAATATCATAAGCAGTTTGTAAAATATTTAAATTTCTTTCACAAATTATATTTTTGGGACCAATTAAAATTAATAAATTCTGTTTTTCGTCATCAAAAACCGTATAAGAAATAACACTTAAATTTTCATCTCGAGTAATCGGACTTTCTTTTCCAATAAAAATTTGAAACGGTTCCTCTATTAAATCATTAATTCGCTTTTTTAATCTTTCATCCAACAAATCAACATCTTCCCACACACTTTCCCAATTTTGCAATTCCATTTCCTCTAATTGCTCAAAAAATCTTTTTAATCCGTAACGATAAATTAATTGATCATTTAATAAATAACCAATTGTTAAACTTTCACAAAGTTGAGAAATTTTTTTAGCAATTTCTTCAAAGGATAATTTTTTCCAATCATCTAATTTTTTTACCCATCGATCTAGTTCATCTTCATTTTTTTCTCTATTCAATAGATTTTCTTTAATAAACCATTGATAGGCCTTATTAGTAGGTAAACGTCCAGCAGACCAATAAGGTTGAGTTAAATATTTATTAACCGTCAAAAAATTAAACTCTCGCCGAATAGTCGCCGAACTTAAATCCTTAAAATATTTCTGACAAAATTCTTTTGATCCAATCGGCTTTTTTGTCACCGTATATTCATTAATAATATATTCTAAAATTTTTTTCTGTCGCTCAGTTAACATAATGTGTTTCCATTATATAAAATTAGCACTCTAATGTCAAGAGTGCTAATTGATGGTATTGGTAGTAAAAATAACTGCTCCTATTTTGTCATCCTGGGGGCCTGCCCGCCGTAGGCGGGTGAAGGATCCCACGCAATGCAAATTCCGTTTGTTTAACCCAATAACTTATGACTACGTTCATTCGCCTAATGTCATTCTGAGCGTAGCGAAGAATCCCATCCACAGTAGTGATTGCTGATTATTGCTGAAAGCCGAGGGATCCTTCAGGC
>JAAZHW010000020.1 GCA_012510515.1 Parcubacteria group bacterium | reverse complement strand
GTACATCCTTAAAAAATGTATCCCTTGTTGCTGAACCAATAGAAATAATATCAAACATACAATATATTATAATTAAATAAAATAAAAAATCAAAATCTTTTGTCATCCTGTTTTTTAGCGTGTCATCCTGAGAGCTTCAGCCCCTGCCTACCGGCAGGCAGGCGAAGGATCCCATGTCAACTAATAAGCAACTATCTTTAATGTGCGCGGGATTCTTCACTAACGTTCAGAATGACTGCTGTTTTTTTAGTGTCATCCTGAGAGCTTCAGCTCGAAGGATCCCATGCCAACTAATAAGCGACTATCACCGCTGTGGATGGGATTCTTCCCTGTCTGCCGGCAGGCAGGGCTAACGCTCAGAATGACAATTTTTCTCTATCCCTCTAATGGCTTCCTATTTCATCCATTTTTATTAATAGTATATCTATTTGCTGATTCTAAATTCTGTTCGAACAGTAACCATTATTTCTTTTTCAATACTAGAAGTATCATAAGCACCATAATCAGAAACTTCCACTGAATTAACAGGTAAAACTTGGACTACGCCCATACTCGCTGATTTTAATAATCCAATTTTTTGACCACTGCTTTCAGCAATTTTAATAGCTCGATTTTGAGCATCTTTAACTGCATCAGTTAATAATTCTACTCGCGCTTCTGGCAATTTACTATAATAATATTCTAATCCTTGAGTAGAGAAAACAACATCTTGTTCTATTAAATTAGTAGTATTTTTAGCTAAATCAGTTATTTTTTGAACATCTTCTGACTGAACTTCAATATTTTGTCTTAAATTATAACCAATCAAATTATCCCCTCCTTTTGAATAATCAAATTTATTATCCAAATAAACAGGTGAAATTGTAATATCTTTTTCGTCTATTCCATTATCTCTTAAAAAAGTTTTAATTTTTTCTAAATCTGAAGCCATTTGAGCATATCCACTCTTCAAATTATTGACATCAACATTACGATAAAAACCACTTCTCCATTTTACTATATCAGAAGTAAAAACTTTTTTAGCTGATCCAGTTACTTGTAAAGTATCTTCAGTTATTCGAGTTTGATATAAAACAAAACCAATAATTGTAGCACTAATGATAAGACTAATTCCCAAAATAATAGCAATTAGAGATCCATTTTTAGTACAACAACTTTTTGAATTTTGTTGAATTTGTTGTTCCATATTTATATAAATTATACGACCTTTATCGTAATAAATAATTTATTTAAATAATTTATTATTTTGCTCGTCTAAACATAGATTAACTAGTTTATCGGCTAATTTATTTTTTTCACGCGGTATATGATGAAAAGAAATTTTACCAAAATCTAATTTTAAATTCCAAATTTTCATAAATAAAAATTGCAGTTTTTCATCTTCTATTTTATAACAACTATTTAATTGATTAACTACTAATTCTGAATCAAGATATATTTCTATAGAAATATTTTTTAATTTTTCCTTTCCTAATAATTGCCGAATTTTTTTTAAAGCAAAAATAATTGCTTGGTATTCTGCTTCATTATTAGTTGTTTCTCCTAAAAATTCGTAGTATTGTTTAGGTTCATTGCTTAAGCCCTCAATAACCACACCGATTGCCGCTGGCCCCGGATTTCCCCTACTACCACCATCGGTATAAACAATTATTTTTTCTGTTTTAATATTTTTTTTATTCATTTTTGATTATTTTTTGAATTTTATTCCTAAAAGTTCGAATTCTAAAGACTTTTTACCACCCCATTCATTAATTTTTAAATGAAAAACTATATCTACTTTTATATTGCTTGTTAAAAATTTAAGCTCTTCTGCATTGTTAAAACTAATTACATCAAAATAACGATTATTTTTTTGAACAGAAAATTTTACATGTTTTCCATTAGAACCAACTATTCTAATTTGAGAAATTATCACATCTGTCATTAAAAAAATAGGGTCGGGATTATCGCAGCCAAATGGTTCTAAACGATAAAAAACTTCTAAAAAATGTGGCGTGATTTCTTGAGGTTCTAAATTTGTATCAATAATTAAATCATCGATTAAATCTTCATCTTTTATCAATTGAGCTTCTTCTGATAAAACATTTTTAAAACGGTCTAAATTTTCGTTTTTAATAGTAAAACCAGCTGCTAAACGATGACCACCCGCTTCAACAAAAAGATCTTTGTGACGATTAATTATTTCTACTAAATTAATGCTATTTATTGAACGCGCTGATCCAATACTTATTTCTTCACCTTTAGAATAAATAAACACCGGTCGTCCAAAATCATCTTTTAATTTTCCCGCCACTATTCCAATAACTCCCTTTGACCAATTAGCATCGCCCAAACAAATAATTTTTTCCAAAATTGGTTTTTTTTCTAAATCTTTTTTTATAATTTCATAAATTTCTTGAACTTTATTTTGACGTTCTAAATTTAATTCATTAATTTTCTGAGCTAAAAATTCTGCTTCATTTTCATTTTCCGTCATTAACAACCCAAAGCTATAATCGGTTTCCTCATAATGGCCATCAAGTTTGTGCTCTATTCTACCAACGGCATTAAGACGTGGAGCAATAATAAAACCAACATGATAAGGATCAAGCTTCGTTTTTAAATTTAAACCATTAATTTCCATTAACTTTCTCAATCCAATATTTTGGGTTTTTATTAATTGTTTCAATCCTTGAAAAACAAAAATTCTGTTTTCATCAACCAAAGAAGCAACATCAGCAATTGTAGCAATAGCCACCAAATCTAATAATTGTTTTTCTAAAATAGAACGCAAAGGATGATTTGTTAATTCTAATAAATAAGTAGCTATTTTATAACTGATACCGGTCGCTACTAATTCTTTAAAAGGATATTCTTCTTCTTTTTGCCAAAGATCTACAATAATAGAAGCATTTGGCGCTTTTTCAGGAATTAGATGATGATCAAAAATAATAACATCCAATCCGGCATCTCTTGCCATTTTCACTTCTTCAAAATCACTAACGCCGCAATCAAAAGTAATTAATAATTTAGTATTTCTTTCAATTATCTTTTTAATTTTTTCTTTGGTTAATCCATAACCACCCTCAAAACGATTAGGAATATAAACATCAAAATTATTGAAATCTAAAAAATTAAGAGTTTTAGCAAAAATAGTCGTTGAACATACACCATCAGTATCATAATCACCATAAACAGCAATTTTTTCTTTATTATTTATTGTCTTTAAAATCATTTGAGCTGCTGCATCCATATTATATATTAATGAAGAATGATATAAATTATGCAAAGCAGGATTTAAAAAACGATAAATTTCTTCTTTGGTTCTTAAATTTCTATTCCAAAATAATTGTAATATTGGCCGATTAAATTCAGGAAAAGATTTAATAAATTCCTTAGATATTGGTTGTCTAATTTTCCATTGTTTTTCTAACATAACACAATATTTTTATTGATTTTATTCTAAAAATTTTAAAGCCGGTAAATTATCTTTAGCTAAAAATTCTAACATTGCTCCTCCACCGGTAGAAACGAGACTGTATTTGTCTATTAATTTTAATTGTTCAATAGCTATTAATGTTTCTCCACCACCAACAACAGTAAAATTTTTATTTTGCGCAATAGCTTTGGCAATTTTTATAGTTGCAGTCTGAAAATTTTTATTTTCCCAATAACCCATTGGCCCATTCCATAAAATTGTCTTTGCTGATTTAATTAATTGACAAAAAACTTTTGTTGATGTTTCTCCAATATCAACTATAATGTCTTTTTTATTTATATTTTCTATCTCTTTTAATTTTCCTTTTGATGATTCAAAAGAGGAAGTTATTATAAAATCTCTAGGTAAAATTAATTCCGCTTTTCTAGAACCCAATTTTTTAGCTTCGGGTATTTTTTCTTCTTCTATGAGAGACTTTCCTACTTCAAATCCCCTTGCTTTCCAGATTGTATTAGCTAATCCACCACCCAAAAGAATATAATCAGCTATATCTAAAAATTCGTTAATGATTGGAAGCTTAGTAGAAATTTTTGCTCCACCCAAAATAACCACAAAAGGATGTTTTATGTTCTTTTTTAATTTTTGAAGATTTTTAACCTCCTTTTCTAAAAGTAAACCACTATAACTTGGTAAAAAATTAGTAATAGCGCCAACCGAAGCGTTTAAACGATGACAAACGCCAAACGCATCATTAACATAAACATCGGCTAATTTCGCCAATTCTTGAGCAAAACTTTTATCGTTTTTTTCTTCTTCTTTATAAAAACGGAGGTTTTCTAAAACAAAAATTTTTTCTTCACTCGATTCTATTGCTTCTTTAACTTTTTTGCCAACGCAATCATCAATAAATATAATTTTTTGATTTAATAATTTTTCTAAATGTTTAGCAATTGGTAATAAACTCAATTTTTTATCTTTTCCTTCGGGTCTTCCTAAATGACTAATAATAATAATTTTTTTGGCTTTATTTTTTAATAAAAAATTAATTGTTGGCAAACTAGCTCGAAGGCGAAAATCACTAATAATTTTTCCCTTCTTATCTAAATCAACGTTATAATCAACGCGTAATAATACTTGTTTGTTTTTAACAATTTGAGAATTAATCTTTTTCATTTTTTTATTTATTATTATTTAATAATTTCGTAAACTAAAGAAATAGAAGCGTTTATTTCGTTAGTCCCAATTTCAATTGGCGAAGCAGAAGATAAATCCATTAAGGCTTCTTTTTGGGCATAATTAGCCACTGGATAAACATTATCAACCGGTGATTCACTTATAGTAATTATTCTACCCAATTTAATACCTGCTGTTTGGGCAATATCATTAGCTCTTTTTTGAGCATCTAAAACAGCTTCTTTT
>JAAZHW010000019.1 GCA_012510515.1 Parcubacteria group bacterium | reverse complement strand
TTTTAAATTTATGGCTTTACGTTTACCATTAGAAAAAATTAAAGAATTTTTAGTAGATAATAACCTTATTTCTCCAGAAGTTTTTCAAATAGCTTTAGAAGATTCTCAAAGAACGGGTCAAAATATTATTGATATTTTAGTTTCTCGAGGTTTTATTTCTGAAGATTATGTCTATCAGTTGTATTCGGAATTTTTTAAAACTCCCGTTATTAAATTACGCGGACGTTTAATTAAAAAATCAGTACTATCTATTATATCAGAAGAAATGGCTCGAACGAGAAGAATTGCTGTTTTTGATAAGGATGACAATGGATTTCTTTATTTAGCCATGGAAGATCCGGGTGATTTAGAAACAATAAATTTTGTGGAAAAATATACTAATATGTCAGTTAAGGTTTTTTTAACTACCAGTAGAGATTTAGATTATGTTTATTCGTTATATGGCAAAGAAGTAGTAGAGGATTTTAAAAAGGTAATAGAAGATAATATTCGTGAAACAGCTCGTTTAAAATTAATGAGAGAAAATGAAGTGGCCGAGGAATTGCCTATTATTAATATTGTTGATGGAATTTTAGCTTATGCTATTTCTTTAAATACCTCTGATATTCACATTGAAGTATTAAGAGAAACAGTTTTAATTCGTTTTCGAATTGATGGTGTTCTTCATGAAATAATTCGCATTCCCAAAGAAGTTCATCCAGCCATTGTGGCTAGAATCAAATTATTAGCAAATTTAAAAATTGACGAACACAGAAAACCCCAAGATGGTCGTTTTCGTTATGAAGCTTTAGGTGAAGCGATGGATATTCGTGTTTCTATTATGCCAACTTTTTATGGCGAAAAAATAGCAATGCGTTTATTAAAAGCAACTGCCAAGCCAATGAGTTTAAAAGAATTAGGAATGCTTGATGAAACTATAAAATTAGTTGAAGAAAGTATAAGAAAAAGTTACGGGATGTTTTTGGTAACTGGTCCAACGGGATCTGGTAAAACAACAACTTTGTACTCTACTTTGAATATGTTAAATAGACCAGAGGTTAATATTGTTACCATTGAAGATCCTATTGAATATTATATTCCCTATGCTAATCAAACTCAGGTTAATCCTCAAGCGGGAGTTACTTTTGCCACGGGGTTAAGATCAATTTTACGTCAAGATCCCAATATTATTCTTATTGGTGAAATTCGTGACGAAGAAACAGCTGAAATTGCTGTTAATTCGGCATTAACTGGTCATTTAGTTTTGTCATCTTTACATACTAATGACGCCCCAACAGCGGTGCCGCGTTTAATTGATATGAAGGTTCCAAGTTTTTTAATTTCGGCTGTATTAAACACCGTTGTCGCTCAACGTTTAGTCAGAAGAATTTGTAAAGATTGCATTGAGTCATACGAACCCGATGAAGAAATAGTCGAATCATTAAAAAGACAATTTAAAGAAATAGAAGGCAAAGAAATGGAAATACCTAATATATTATACAGGGGAAAGGGGTGTCAGATTTGTAATAATACAGGTTATAAAGGGCAAATAGGTATTTTTGAAGCTTTAAATTTTGATGAAGATTTAAGAAGGTTAATTAATGAACCAGATTTTTCGTTAGATAATTTAAGAAATAAAGCTCAAGAAAAAGGAATGGTTTCTATGATGGAAGATGGTTTAAAAAAAGCGCAATTAGGAATGACAACTGTCGAAGAAATATTAAGAGTTATAAGAGAATAAAATATGTTATATAGATACAGAGCTTCAAATAAAGAAGGAAAAATAATTGAAGGTGAGGGGGATTTTGAAAACGAAAGTAAGGCTTTGGAATTTCTTAAAAGTCATGAATTAAACCCTATTAATTTAGAATTGATTGTTACTAAGACAAAATTAAAAAGCGGCCTTTTCGGTTCAGGTATTAATGTTGATGATCAAATTCTTTTAACTCGATATCTATCTTTAATGTTAAAGGTAGGAACAGATATTTTTAAGGCCATTGATATTTTAATTGCTGATTTTGAAAAGCCAGCTGTTCGATCTTTTTTAATTGAAGTAAGAGAAAATTTAGCAAAAGGGCAGCCATTTTATAAGACATTTGAACAATATCCAAAAATTTTCTCTCCGGTTTTTACAAATTTAATTAGAGCAGGAGAAGCTTCTGGTAATTTAGAAAGTGTTTTTTCAGAATTAAGTGTTTCGTTAGAAAAACAAAAAGATCTTCAACAAAAAATTAAGTCGGCTTTGATTTATCCTATTATTTTAGTAGTGGCTTCTATTGCTATTATTATTTTGCTTGTTACTTATGCTATTCCTAAAATGGGTACTTTATTTCAGGGAGGTGACATGGAAATGCCAGCATTAACTAAAATAATTTTTAATATTTCAGGATTTCTTTCTGATTACGGAATTTATCTTCTAATTTTTGTTGTAGCTTTAGTTGTTGGTTTAATAGTTTTTTATAAAACTAGTTTGGTGGGTAAAGCTTTTTTCCAAAGATTAACTTTTAAAATACCGGTAGTAAAAGGAGTTTTATCTAAAATGTCTTATCAGCGTTTTGCTGTTACTTTCGGTTCTTTAATGAAAGCCGGATTGCCCATTTTGGAAAATTTAGAAATTACTGCTACTACTGTCGGCAATGAAGAAATGCGTCAAGCTTTAATTCGTATTGCCGAAGAAGGAATTATGAAGGGAATGACTTTGGGTGATGCAATGAGAAAAGAAGAGGTTTTTCCCCAAACTATTAGAACTTTAATTGCTGTTGGAGAAAAAGCTGGTCATACCGAAGAAGTATTAGTAACCTTATCAGATTTTTATGACAGCGAGATAGATGCTTCGGTAAAATCCTTAGTAGCTGTTTTTGAGCCAATTATGCTTTTATTTATTGGATTAATTGTTGGTGGTATTGCCATCGCTGTTATTTTACCGGTTTATCAAATGACTTCTCAAATAGGAGGAATATAATTTTATGAATAAAAATAAATTACAAAAAGGTTTTACTTTAGTGGAATTAATAATTTCAATAGCTCTTATTGCTATAATAGTTGGTATCAGTTTTTCTAATTTAGGTGGTCATCAAAAAAAATTAGAGGTAGATTTAGAGGCAGAAAAAATCGTAGCTTATTTAAGAGAAACTCGTAATCGAGCTATTGCTGGTCAAGATAATTCTTCTTGGGGTATTCATTTTGTTAATGTTTCCAACGGCGATGATTATTATAATCTTTTCAAGGGCTTAACTTTTAGCACTAGCGCTATTGTTGAAACTCGTTTTTTGTCTAAGAAAATTCAATTTTTAATTCCAGCAATTAATGAAAATGTAGATGTTGTTTTTTTAAAATCAAGTGGTGAATTAAGTTCTAGTGAGAAAATTATAATTCTTCAATCAATAATTAATCCAGAAATTACCAGTACTATTGAAATTAATAAATTAGGTCAAATAAATTATTAATTTTTTTAATTTTATTTATAATATAAATTAATGAGGCGGAAAATAAGAAAAGAAGTTGAATTGCCATCATTAAAAAACAAAGAAAAAGGCCAGATGTTAGCCGAAATTTTAATAGCGATTATTATAGTGGCAATTATTGTTGGAGGTATTTCTACTGCAGTAGGAACCTCGATAATTACCGGAGATAAAGTTAGACAAACGACTTCCGCAATAACAATAATTCAAGAAACAATTGAAGGAGTAAAAGTTATTGCTGAAAGTGGATGGATTGATTTATATTGTTTACCATCAGGAACTTGTCCGGGAACCAAAGGAACATCCAATCATTATTTTTTAAATTACATTAATGGTAAATGGCAAATTCAAGCTGGAGAAAATCATAGAACAATGGATAATATAGATTATACTTTCTATTTTGTAGTAGAAAATGTGAATCGAGATACTTTAGGAAATATAGTTTCTTCTGGTGGTATAGAAGATCCTTCTACTCAAAAAATTACTACTACTGTTAACTGGAATCCTAATAATTCAATTTCAATGGTAGAATATTTAATGAGAACAACTTCAGGTTATTTTTCGGATTATAATTGGAATATAGATAGAATAAGTAGTGATATTTTTACTAATTCTCAAGGATATTATGCAGCTACGTCGGGAGCAATATTAATTTTTAATGGAACAATTTCTTTGAATCCTTCAACTAGTAGTGGTTCATTAACATCTCCAATTTTTGATACTACTTTTTCTAAAGGAGTAGCTTTTAATGGTATTTCTTGGAAAGGAAATTTACCAGCTGGTTCTCGGGTTCGTTTTCAACTAGCTTCTTCTAATACTACTACCACGTGGAATTTTATTGGTCCAGATGGAACAGCCGCTACCTATTATGAAACTGCCGGTCCCAATCAGGTTGTTACTGTTAATCTTTTAAATCATAATAATCATCGTTATTTTAGATATAAAGTTTATTTAGATCCTACGATTGATGGCTTAGGCGTGCCAATAATTTATAAAATTATTTTTACCTATTCGCCCTAAAATTATCAGAAAAAATGATGAATAAAAATATAAAAAAATATCAAAGAGGTTTTTCGTTGTTACCAGTTGTTTTGGTGGCAAGTTTAATTATAGTAGAAGTAGGAATTGCTTTAACTTTTGTAATGTATTTAGCTAATTCGGCTAGTTATGATGTGCGTCTTTCTCAAGAAGCTTTTTTTGGCGCTCGCTCAGGTGTAAGTGACGCTTTTTTAAGAATTATTCGGGATAAAAATTTTTCTTCTAGTGGTTATAATTTAGTCGTTGGCCGAGTTAATGTTAATATAATAGTAGAAAAAAATTCCAATTTTTCTACCATTACAGCGAAGGGCACTATTTTAAATAGAGAAAAAATAATGCAAGGTATTGTAAGTGTTGATCAAGAAACAGGAGAGGCAACCCTCTTTTCTTTACAAGAAATTTAATTTCAATTTAAATATTATAATGTTATAATAAGAAATATTTATGAAGGTATCTAATTTTAAAATAAGCAAATATTTAATAGCAAAAGAATATATTGGAGGTTTAGAAATTGCCGATTCTTTTTTGCGCTTCGTTTTGTTTGATCCAGTTAAAAAAGATAAAATAATTTTAAGTTTTGAATTAGAATTAGATCCAGAAGTAGTAGTGAATGGGGAATTAAAAAAACCAGAAATATTAAAAGATAATTTAATAAAATTGAGAAATCATCCTTCTTTAAAAAAAATAAAGAATTTATATATAATTTTGACATTACAAAGCAACGTGGTTTATTATAAAATATTTGATTTGCCAACCGTTGATTATAAATCAATCATTTCTGCCGTTTCATTAAATATGAAAATGTTATCACCAATTCCTTTTGAAAAATCTTATTCCGACTGGGAGTTGATGGATGCGCCAATTAAAAAAAATTCCTTTGAATTAAAAGTTTTATCGGTTTTTGCAGAAAAAAGAATAATCGATCCTTATTTAGATGTTTTAAATAAAACTCGATTTAATCCTTTGGTAGTAGAATTTAATGGATTAAGTCTTTGGAGATTTTTTTCTCACTATAATATTTTTGAACGAGAAGACAAAAATTATTTAGGAATTTATATTAATTCTAATGGTTTAGAATTTATTTTAGGGAACAAAAAAGGATTAGAATTTAATTTTTTTCAAAACTGGAAAGATGCGATGAGAAATATTATTTTAAATACCACAGAAGTCAAAAAAGGTGTTTTAACTAGAGATAATTTTATTAAAATTTTTAATGATAATTTTCAAAAAGTTATAACTTTTTATTTTACTCGTTTTCAAGAATCTATTGAAAAAGTTTTTTTAACCACCCCGATTTATTTTGACGATTTAAAAGATGTTATAGAAGATAAATTTGGTTTAACGGTTGAAAATCCCACATCAAAAATTAAAAATATTAATCCCAATTTTTTCATTTCTACTGGATCAGCTCTACGAGGATTAATTTCGCGAGCTGATGATATTAGTTTAAGTTTAATGGCTGTTGGCACAGAAGATGAGTATCGAATGCGAAGAAATTTGAATTTTATTAATTTTTGGTTAAAAATTATAACAGAAGTAGGAGTTGTAATGCTTTTATTAACAATAGGATTAAATGTTTTTATGAATTATACCAAAACAGATGTTTTAAAAGATAAAGAAAAACTTTCTATTCAATTTGATCGTTCTCAATTAGAAAACTTGTCTAATAAAGCAAAAGATTTTAACGTCAATCTTTTACAAGCAATAGAAGCAAAAAATAATACTAAAGATTGGTTTTTGGTTTTTGATAGTTGGAATAAAGCCAAAAATGATATTGTATTAAAAAGTTGGATTATTCCGGGAGTAAATACAGTTTTTTCTTTTGATGGATTTGCTCCTAATCAATCAGAGATGATAAAATTTCGAGATAATTTATCGGAGAGCGGGTATTTTACAGATTTAGATATTCCTCTTCAATCAATTGTTCAACAAAAAACACAGGTCGAATTTAATTTAAAAGGAAAAATCAAATTATAAATTTATGAAAAATCCTCAAGAAGAAGAAACGTTTGTTTTAATAAAACCGGATGGAGTAAAAAGGGGTCTAACCGGCGAAATTATTTCTCGTATTGAACAGCGAGGTTTAAAAATTATTGCCTTAAAAATGATTTGGGCGACAAAGGATCAAATAGACGAACATTATCCTAAAAATGATTCATGGATTAAAAGGTTAGGAGAAAAAACATTAGCAACTTATGAAAAATATGGTTATGATGCCAAAGAAGAAATAGGAACAGATGATCCAATGGAGATAGGAAAAATTGTTCGTGGTTGGTTGATGGATTATATGACTTCTGGGCCGGTAGTAAAAATTATTGTCCAAGGCATTCATGCAGTAGATATGGTTAGAAAAATGGTTGGCAATAGTATTCCTGCTATGGCGGAAATGGGAACAATTCGAGGTGATTTTTCGGTTGATTCTTCGGTTTTAGCTAATCGTAGTAAAAGAGCTATTCATAATTTAATTCATGCTTCAGAAACAGAAACAGAAGCTGATCATGAAATTAATTTTTGGTTCGCTCCGGAAGAATTATGTGAATATAAAAGAGCAGAAGAAGATATTATGTTTTAAAACAAAAAACCGCTATCAGCGGTTTTTTTGTTGACTCTGCTTTCAAGAATTCCGGCTAAAAAGCACAGATTGGGTAATCTCAATTTCAGACCACGGTCTGAAACGCTATTGATTTCCCTTGGTATGACTATTTGACCCGGAATCTTATAAAGCAGAGTCTAATTATATTATAATCAATATTTTTAATTTTGAATACAAAAACAAAAAGTTATCCACAATTAATTTTTAAATTAAAATTAAAAGTGATAGACGAATATAGAATAACCAATTCTAGCAGTTGGATTTTTATCTTTTAACCAATTATAAGTATCTTTGGGATTAATATGAAATCCGGGCACTGGTTTTCCTTGAGAATTTTGAAGAAAAGTTAAAGAAACAGCCAGCCATGAATTTGTCTCGGGTTGTCCTTTTGCTGATTGCCAATGTTCAAATTTTTCTTGAAGATAATAAGTTGGAGAACCACCACCAAAATAATCCAATTTAATTTTATTGATATTGTTTTCTTCAACGAATTTAGCTAATCGTTTTAAATCTTGTCCCCAATCTAAATTAGAATCAACTACATATTTATAGCCATTTTTAGCACCACCAACAAATTCATTGAAATAAGCAATAAAATGCGGAGAAATAATTAGAGCTTCTATTATGTACCACATAATTAAAATTAAAATAAGAATGGTTTTAATTCCTATTTTTTTTATTTGATTAAAGTTTATTAAAAGAGAAAAAATGGATTGACTATCTACATTATTTTTTACTCCCAACCACCATTTTTTTATTTGATCAGCGGTTAAAATATAGATTAAAGGAATAATTACTGTCAAATGACGATAGCCGATATTTAAAGGACTTCTAATTGAAAAAATGGAATAAATAATTATAAAGATAAGAATGCAAAAGAGGAGAAAGTTTTGAGAGAGCCAATTAATTAATTTTGTCCACCAATTTTTATTTTTAATATTATCAATTGTTGATTTAATAAAATTTTTAAATGACCAAAAAATGGCTAAAAATATTAAAATTAGTGAAGGAATAGGTTCTTTAATTAAAAATACTATTGGGAAATATTCGTGCCAGCCACTATTTGAGATATTTCCTAAAAAATATCCAGTATTTCCGCCAGTTGATCGTTCGACAACCATTAAAGCCCCTAAAAGATATTGAGCAAATGGTTTAGTGATTTTATTTTTAGATAGAGCAATATCAATTTCTGCAACGCATCGCATTTGTCGGCTTATTGATCCTGTCCAATGTCGGCAAGTTTCTAATTGAGGATCTGGTCCGCCAGCAAAAGAATATAAAATTTGTTCAGTATCATAAACTTGCTTTTCTATGGGGTAATTAATGTTTTGAGGTAAATAAACAAGATAAATTACTCCAAAAGAAATAATAAAAACAATAATAATATTACCAAGAGTTTTTAGAATTTCTTTTAATGGTGAAATCGTAAGGTGAGATTTTTTTTGTTTAATTATTTGAACAATTTTCCAAATAAGAATAAAAATAATAATCAAAGGATAAAAAAGTAATAAAGAAAATTTAGTTAATTGAGCAATTCCTAAAAAGAGGCCAGCTACAAGAAGATTTTTTTTAGAAGGTTGCATCATTTTGGGTATTACTATCAAAAAAATAAGTATGGCTCCAAAAGCAGCAGCAATATCAGTAGTAACGTAATGACCATGAGCTAAAAATAATGGTGAAAAAGAAAAAAGAATAAAAGGTAAAAGCGCCCAATAAGGACCAACAAATTTTTTAGCCAAAAGATAAACCAAAAAGGCAGTAAGAAGGGTTAAAATTATTGGAAAAATTCGAGCCAATTGAATTATTTGGTCGGCATTATTGCCACTTTCGTATAAAAATACTCGGCCAACATCCCATTGTCCATTGATATATTGTTGCCAATAATTTGATTCAATAGGAAAATTTAAATTTAAAAAAACAAGAGGAATAGCGGATAAATCTTTTAAAAGAGGAGGATGTTCAGGGTTGAGACGATTATCGCCAAATTTTAAATAAGAATAACCAGCGGGAATGTGAGCTAATTCATCCACTATGGCTGATTCTCGAAGAGAAGAATTTAGCATTAATAAAGCAGCAATAATTAAAACCAAACCAATAAAAATCGGAATTAATTTTTTATTAAAAATATTTTTGATACTTTTAATATTAGAAAAAGGAAGAGAGATAGG
>JAAZHW010000018.1 GCA_012510515.1 Parcubacteria group bacterium | reverse complement strand
ATTAAAGACAATCCCCTATTGTTTTTGTATTCATTCTCCATTTTTTCAAGACTATTTTTTAAATCATCTAAAGAAACTTCTAATAATTCCGCCAATTTTTGAAATTCTATTGGCTCACCCGCGATAAATAAAATAGCCTCTATTTTTCTCTCTAAATCATCCATAAAAAAATAAATAATAAAATTATTGACTTTTTAAAGCAATTTTAATTTCACCAAAAGTTTCTTCTTGTTCAATTATTATTGTTTGATCCTTAAACATCTGCAATATAGCCAAAAAACTCACCACTATTTCTATTTTTTCTTTTTTAGAAACTAATTGATTAAATTCCGACGATGTTGTTTTATTTAAAATATTTAAAAGATATTTGATTTGTTCTTCAATTTTAATTACTTTTTTAATTTTTTCAATTGAAGTTTCGTCTAAATTATTAAATTCTTCCCAAATTTTTTTAAACGATTCGTATAATAAATTATAATTAAAATTTTCTGGCGGATAAAAAATAGGCGTTTGATTAAATAAAAATTCTTTAGAAAAAGTAGGATTTTTTTGATATTGATCTTTAATATTTTGCGATGCTTCTTTAAATAAACGATAAATTTCTAAATGTTTTTTTAAATCATTAATATCTTTTTCTTCTTCGCTGCTTAATTCCAAGGTTGGTAATAAACTTTTGGATTTTATTAAAATTAGTCGAGCCGCAATCACTAAAAAATCAGCTAAAATTTCTGGAGCCGTTTGTTTTAAATCACCAACATATTTTAAAAAAGCATCAGTTACATTAGCTAAACTAATATCCGTAATTTCCATTTTTCTTTCTTCAATTAAAGACAAAAGCACATCAAGTGGTCCATTGAATTTTTCTTGATTAATTTCTAATTGATTAAACTTTAATTGATTCATAATTTGACAAAATATTGTTTTAACATATTATAAACTTGGTATTTAAAAAATAAAATTAATAATTTTTAAAAAAGGAGGTTTTATGATACGTTACGGAAAAAATGATTGTGTTCACGAATGGGCATTTAGAAAAGACGTCCGTGAGGAACACTGTATTTCTATAATTTGCACAAAGTGCGGGGCATTCGGGTGTCTTTGTGATGCCCTAGAAAAATACGATTTGTTAAACTTGTCTTTGTCTAATAAAGAAATTAAACAAACTATTTATAAGATTTTGAAAAAATCTTATAATAGTTTTGACAACATTAACAATCGTTGGGAGAATCCCTATTTAAAAAATAAAAAATAAAAAATAAAAAGGTCGCCAAAAATCTGGCGACTTTTATTATTTATTTACCATGACATTTTTTAAATTTCTTACCACTACCACAAGGACAAGGATCGTTTCGGCCAACATTTTTAAACTTTTCTGGTGAAATATCCGCTGGTAATGATGGCTTAATTTCTATTGTTGGTGCTACTTGAGGTTTTTTTAATTGAAAAATAATTTCAAAAAGCATTTCATCAAAATTTTTAAAGAAATCTTTAAATAATTGATAGGCGTTAGTTTTATATTCTACCAAGGGATCGTGCTGACCATAGGCTCTTAAACGCACTACTTCTCTTAAATATTCTAAATTTTCTAAATGTTGCGTCCATAAATTATCTAAAATATTTAAAACGATTGATTTTGTTATTTGTTCCATTGTTTCTACTCCAATTTGATTTTTAATTTTTATAAAAGTTTCTTTGGTTTTTTCAAAAATAAAATTATACAAATCATTTTCGGCAATTGTTTTTAAATCAGTATCGTTATCAATAATTTTTAATTCTTTTAATAGTGGCTCAATGTTTTCAATTGGTAATTTAATTAATTGCTGTAAATTTCTTTCTAAAATATTTTCCACTTCTTGTAAAACATTTTTTTCTTTTCCTAATTCTAAAATTTGATTGCGATAATTATAAAAAGCATTTCGCTGTTTGTTTAAAACGTCATCAAAATCTAATGTATATTTCCGAGCATCAAAATTTAATCCTTCAATTTTTGTTTGAGCTGATTCAATGGCTCTATTGATTATTTTTGCCTGAATAGGCATTCCCTCTGGATAATTTAATGTGCTCATTAAATGTTTTATTCGATCGCCACCAAAGATTCTCATTAAATCATCTTCCAAAGAAACAAAAAATTGAGAAGAACCCGGATCACCTTGTCTTCCCGCTCGCCCTCGCAATTGATTGTCTATTCGACGTGCTTCATGACGTTCTGTGCCAATTACACAAAGACCTCCTAATTCTTTTATTTTTTCTGCTTCTTCTTTAATGGGCGGATTACCCCCAAGTATAATATCCACTCCTCGACCAGCCATATTAGTAGCTACTGTTACTGATCCTAATTTCCCGGCTTGAGCAATAATTTCACCTTCTTTTTCGTGATTTTTAGCATTTAAAATATTATGAGGAATACCTTCACGCAATAATAATTTAGATAACTTTTCATTATTTTCAATGGAAACAGTACCTATTAATAAAGGTTGACCAGTTTTATTACGTTTTTTAATTTCTTCAATAATTGCTTTCCATTTTTCTTCTTGGGTTTTATAAACCAAATCGGGCAAATCTTTTCTAATCATTGGTTTATTGGTTGGAATTACTTCTACATCTAATTTATAAACTTTATCAAATTCTTCGGCGGAAGTTAAAGCCGTGCCAGTCATTCCCGCTAATTTTTCATACATTCGAAAATAATTTTGAAAAGTAATACTGGCTAAAATTCTATTTTCTTGTTGAATATTCACTCCTTCTTTGGCTTCAATTGCTTGATGCAACCCTCCTGAATATCTTCTGCCAAAAAGTAAACGTCCGGTAAACTCATCAACAATAACTACTTCTCCATTTTTTATAATATAATCTTTGTCGCGCTTAAATAAAGCATGCGCTTTCAGTGATTCTTCTAAATAATGAACATAACGAAAATTTTCTGGTGAATATAAATTTTTAATTCCTAAAATTTTTTCTACTTTTTCTACTCCTTCATCTAAAATCAAAACGGATTTTAATTTTTCATCAACTTGATAATCTACATCTTTTTGTAAATTGGGAACGATTTTGGCAAATAGTTTATAAGATTCGCTCGCTTCGGCATCAGGCATAGTAATAATTAAAGGCGTTCGAGCTTCATCAATTAAAATGCTATCTATTTCATCAACAACAGCATAATAATGACCGCGCTGAACTTTTTGGCTTAAATCATAAACGAGATTGTCTCTTAAATAATCAAAACCGAATTCATTGTTAGTGCCATAAGTAATATCAGCCGCATACGCTTCTTTACGAGAAACCGGCCTTAAATATTCATAAAAAATTTTAAAACCACCAAGAATGTCTCTTTTTTCATCTTTGTTTTCTTCAGAATCCGAAGCATTAGCAATATTTAAATTATTTTCTTTTGTATAATCCGGATCATAAATAAACGCTTCTTCTTGAACAACACAACCAACTGATAAACCGAGTAAATAATAAATCTGTCCCATCCACACTGCATCACGTTTGGCTAAATAATCATTAACCGTAATAACATGGACACCTTTTTGGGTTAAGGCGTTTAAGAAAACTGGTAAAGTAGCGGCTAGGGTTTTTCCTTCACCCGTTTTCATTTCAGCGATTTTTCCTTGATGAAGCGCTAAACCACCAAGTAATTGAACGTCATAGTGTCTTTGCTTAAGAGTTCTTTTGGCGGCTTCTCTTACTAAAGCAAAAGCTAAAGTTAAAACATCATCTAAATCTTTTGGTGATTTTATTTGTTCTTTTAATTGCAATGATTTTTCTCGTAACGAAAAATCACTCAATTTGGCTAATTCAGGTTCCAGATTATTAATTTCTTCAATTATTTTTTTATTTTTATTATAAAATTTTTGACTAGGATCAGAATGAAAAATTTTTAAGGCCATAAGTTTATTTAATTTATATTATATTAGCATAATTTTAAAAAAATACTATCAATAATCAATAATAGACGTGTTGGCGACGAAGGCCAGAGGCCTTCGCCGCCACTCCATTGTCGTTTAACTCAATGATTTCTGGCTACGTTCGTTCACCCAGCGTGCTCACTTCTTGAATAGTTTTCGCTCGCTCTTCATCCCAAAGGGATGAAACCATGCCCGCTCGCTTCACTAATTCAGCCAGAAGTCATTGAGTTAAACTGAATCAGTCATTCTGAGTATCAATGAACATTCTTTTTCAGCTGTCATTCTGAGCGAAGCGAAGAATCCCATCCACGCCAGTGATTGCTGATTATTGCTGAAAGCCGTGGGAT
>JAAZHW010000017.1 GCA_012510515.1 Parcubacteria group bacterium | reverse complement strand
CAACAGCATTTAATTGATATTGATGATAGGTTTAAGAAACCATCAAAATCTGTTGATAAAAAATATTCCGGTGATTATGATCTTTATCTTGATTCTGAAAGTGGAAAAAGGATAATAAAGGTTGAGGTAAAAGCGTGTCGTGCTATTAACACCAAAATACGTGGCGGTTTGGAAACCAAAGCGTTAAGTTTTGAATCAAAAGAGCCTTATTGGATGAATTTTCAACAAATAAAATTGGATATAGCTGATGTTTTTGTTTTTATAGGGGTTTGGGTAGATAAAATATTATATTGGATTTTAACTAATGATGAGGTTAAAAATCATCCCATCAGAAGTCACCAGCATAGGGGTGGTATAGAGTATCAAATTGGGATTACTGACAAAAATTTTAGTGACTTTAATAAATTTTTAGTTGATCCAAGTAAATTAGTAGATATCATTAAACAAAAAATTAAATAAAAGAATTTGCCGCCAAGCGAGGCATGACCTCGCAATCCCGCAAAGCGGGATTAGAAAAACTTGAAATCGTCCTTTCCGCTTCCGCTTTTTGGCGAGGCGGGCGGAAGGGGGGTTCGGGGGGAATTCCGCCCGCCGAGCCCGTTAATAAAATCGGTTCGGATTTTTTCAAATACACACCGCCAGTTGAAAGCCGAGCTTAGTTTTCCTGCTACGCAGACTCGCCAGCCGATTTTAGGCACAAAATTGAATTTTTTTAGTTATTTTTAGTTTTTTATTTATCATGCGCTAGCTCTTTTCATTTAAAAAATTTTTATCTATAATAAATAAAAATATGTTAAAAGAAGTTGATAAAATTGATAATGAGAAAAAATGGCATAGTCTAAAAGTTGAAGAAGTAGTTAGAATTTTTGATACCGATGTTAATAAAGGATTGTCGGAAAAAGAAGCAAAAGAACGGCTTAAAAAATTTGGCACAAACAGACTTCCTGAGGAAAAATCTTTTTCTCGTTTAAAAATATTACTTGATCAATTTACTAGCCCATTAATTTTTATTTTAGTCATTGCCGGAATCATTTGTTTAGTTATTAATGAAACAACAGACGCCATTGTAATTTTTAGCGCAGTAATTTTGAATGTAATTGTTGGTTTTTTTCAAGAAAATAAAGCCAGTCAAATTTTGATGTCTTTAAAAAAAGTTGTGAAACATGAAGCAGAAGTTTTGAGAGATGGTCATTTAAAAGTTATAGACTCTACTTTAATAGTTCCTGGAGATATTGTGATTTTAAATGCTGGTAATAAAGTACCAGCTGATGGTTTGATAATAGAAACTTACGAATTAACTACTAACGAAGCAGCTTTAACGGGAGAATGGATGCCAACTCATAAAACTTTAGGTCGTTTACCTCAAGCGACACCTTTGGCCGATAGAGACAACATGGTTTATATGGGAACAGTCGTTGAAAATGGTAAAGGAAAATTTATAGCAACGGAAACAGGGGTTAATACAGAAATTGGGAAAATTGCTACAATGGTTCAAGAAACAAAAGAAGAAAAAAGCCCTTATCAAAAAAAATTGGCTAATTTTTCTAAAATAGTAGGAATTATAATATTATTTATTTGTATAGGGATTTTTGTTGAAGGAATGTTAAGTGGTGGAAATTTTATAGAAATGTTCACAATTTCGATAGCAGTAGCTGTAGCGTCTATTCCAGAAGGATTGCCAGTGGCAATGACTGTTGTTTTGGCTGTGGGAATGCAGAGAATTTTAAAGAAGGGGGGGTTGGTAAAAAAATTGGCTTCGGCTGAAACATTGGGGAGTACTTCGGTTATTGCCACCGATAAAACTGCTACTTTAACTGAAGGAAAAATGGTAGTGAGAGAAATAATTTCTAAAATATCTAATAATAATTCTGAAGAAAATAACAAAAATTTTATATTAAAAGCTGCTACCTTAGCATCAGAAGCTTTTATTGAAAACCCAGAAGAAATAAAAGAAAATTGGATTGTGAGGGGACGACCAACCGATAAAGCATTATTAGAAGCCGGCATAAAAGCAGGAATAAATAAACAAGATTTTGAAAAATATAAATTATTAGAACTACCGTTTAATTCAGAACGTAAATTTAACGGCGTTATTTATAATGAAAACGAACAATCAATTTTGTATATTTGTGGAGCGCCAGAAAAAATACTACATATTTGTAATTTAAACAATGAAAAAAGAAAGCAATTAGAAGAAAAATTAGAAGAACTAACTAAAAATGGATTAAGGGTTGTAGCTACTGCTTATAAAACTTTAAAAAATATAGATGTAAATAAAATTAATATAGAAGATGAATTGAAAGATTTAAATTTTATGGGTTTTATTAGCTTAGAAGATCCAATTAGAAAAGAAGTGAAAGAGGCGATGAAACTTTGTCGACAAGCTGGTGTGAATCCAATTATTGTAACCGGCGATCATAAATTAACCGCCAAAGCAGTGGCAAAAGAATTGGGATTTGAAATAAAAGAAAAAAATATTCTAGAAGGAAAAGATTTGGATAAAATATCGGATATAGAATTTGAAAAAATTTTAGATAATATCAAAATTTATGCGCGGGTAGAGCCGAGACACAAAATGAGAATTGTGGCTGCTTGGCAAAAAAGGGGAGAGGTAATAGCAATGATTGGTGATGGAATTAATGACGCACCGGCTTTGAAAAAAGCAGATATTGGAGTAGCTGTAGGTTCGGGCACTGAAGTAGCAAAAGAAGCCGCCGATCTAATTTTATTAAATGATAGTTTTTCAATTATTATTACAGCAATAGAAGAAGGAAGGGGTCTTTTAGACAACATTAGAAAAGTCATTACTTATTTAATGTCTGATTCTTTTACTGAAGTAATTTTAATCGGAGTGAGTATTTTTGCCGGAGTTCCCTTGCCAATTACCGCTGTCCAAATTTTATATATAAATTTAATAGAAGATGGTTTACCAAATATGGCTTTGGCTTTTGAACCTAAAGAAAATGATTTAATGCAACAAAAGCCCCAAAAACTTAACGTTCCTTTGTTAAATAAAGAAATGAAAAGCATTATTTTTATCATTGGTTTAATTACCGATTTAATTCTTTTAAGTGTTTTTTTCTTGCTTCTCCGGCAAAATTACGAACTTGATTATTTAAGAACAATGATATTTGCGATGTTGGCAATCGATTCTATTAGTTACGTTTTTTGCTGTAAAAGTTTGAGAAAAAATATTTGGCAGATTAATTTATTTAATAATAAGTTTTTGTTAGGAGCTTGGTTATTTGGTGTATTAGCTTTAATTGCCGCAATTTATTTTCCGCCTTTAAATATGCTTTTAAAAACAACACCTCTTTATTTAGATAGTTGGAAAATTATTATTGGAATGGGTGTAATAAATATCGCCTTAATAGAGTTTGTTAAATGGATTTTTATTCGTAATGGAAAAACTCAAGAATAAAAATAACTAAAACTAATTAATATTAAACTATTTAAAAAAGCGTAAGAATTTTTATTTTAAGAAAGGTTACGGCTCGACAATAACCAATTTATTGTCGGATAAATTAATTTTTTGAATAATGTTTTTATAATGTTCGGGCGAACTTGAAGCATTAATTATTTTTGGTTGGCTATAATTTTCAATTACAATAGGATAAATTTGAATGGTTTTGATGTTATTAGAAGTAAAAATAATTTTTAAAGCAATAGATTCCAGTGTTTCATTAGACCACATTTGATCAAAAACAAAATTTCCAAGGCTATAAAAAATATAGCCATTTTTATACTTTTCGATTGGTTGAATAATATGAGGATGGTGACCAATAACTAAATCAGCGCCAGCATCAACAACACTATGAGCAAAATCAATTTGAGTTTGAGTTGGTTCATATTGGTACTCATTTCCTGAATGCATAGAAACAATAACAAAATTGGCTAATTTTTTAGCCATAGCAATATCTTTTTTAGCTTCATCTATATCCATAACAGCAATACCGCTATCATTTTTATTAGCTTCGTTTGATGGGTAGGAAAGAGCTTTATCATTGTAAGCTAAAAAAGCCAATTTTATGTTATTTTTTTCAATAATTTTTGGCTGATGAGCTTCAATAAAATTTTTTCCAGCGCCAACATATTGAATATTATTTTTTTCTAAAATATTCAAAGTATTGTTTAATCCCTCTTTTCCGAAATTTAAAATGTGATTATTAGCTAAAGAAAAAATAGAGAAATTATTTTCTTTTAAAATCGGAACTAAATTTTCGTCAACGCGAAAAATCATTTCACCACTTTTTATTTTTTTTCCATTAATAACAGGCGCTTCTAGATTGGCAAAAACAAAATCAGCTTTTTTTAAAAAATCAGAAATATGTAAAAAAGGATAATAAAGATTATTGTTTTTTTCGATTTGATGAGCTACGCCTCGAGAGAGCATCACATCACCGACAAAAACACCACTGATTAATGCCGGTGGATTAACTGAAGTATAAAAAACCTGATCTTCTAATTTTAATTTTAATAAATCGGAAATTTCTTTGTTAAAAGTAAAAAAGATAGCCGTAATAGCTATTAGAAAAATAATGAAAATATTTTGAAATTTTATCATTTCATCTGATATTTATTCTACGAAATTTTAATCAATTATTTTTGGATATAAAGTATTTTGTGTTAAAAGTACAAAATAATATTAAAATAATAGATAAAAATGAAAGTTTGATATTGGAGCGGGAGACGGGACTTGAACCCGCGACCTTCTCCTTGGCAAGGAGACGTTCTGCCACTGAACTACTCCCGCAGAACTAGAATAAATTAACTAATGTGCCTCGGGAGGGAATCGGCTACAAGTAAATTTCCTGACGGAAATTTCTCGCAGCCCGCCCCTCGCGGTGCTCGCCTTTCCCGCTATAAGCGGGAAAACTTGCACATCGCTGCGGGCTTCTCATCCCTACGAAAGCCAAGCAGTTGGCTTTCTCCCTTTTCTAAACTCGCTCCGCTCGTTTGTGTGCCT
>JAAZHW010000016.1 GCA_012510515.1 Parcubacteria group bacterium | reverse complement strand
CTTAATTCTTCTTTTTCCTCAATTCTGGGACAAATTACAAAAACTTGTTCTTTTTCTGAAACTCTTTTTCTAATAAATTCATAAAGTTTATTTCTATCTTTTTCGAAAACTAATTGAGAAGTGATTTTTTTCCTACCCAAAGGCATTTCTTTAATAAAGGAAATGTCTAAATCTCCCCATAATCCTAAAGCTAAAGTTCTAGGAATTGGAGTGGCAGTCATTGTTAAAAGATGAGGTATTAAATTGGTTGGAGAATCTAAAAGTTTTGCTCTTTGTTTAACTCCAAAGCGATGCTGTTCATCAATTACTACTAATGCTAAATTTTTAAATTCAACATCTTTTTGAATTAAAGCTTGAGTCCCAATAATAATTAAAGGTTTTCCTTGAGAAATTTTTTCTAAAAGTGCTTTTCTTTTTATTTCTCCTTCCAAGCCATCAGTATAAATTCTAATCTGTTTAGAAATAAATAAAACTGCTTCTAAATTAAATTCTTTAAAAAATTTTTTTAAAGTTTCAAAATGTTGTTGGGCTAAAATTTCAGTTGGAGCCATTAAAACTCCTTGATACGAATTTTTAAAAACCGTAATAAGGGCTATTAAAGCCACAATTGTTTTGCCAGATCCCACATCGCCATTTAACAATCTATTCATTGGATAATCTTTCCCTAAATCTTTAACAATTTCCCAAAGAGCTTGTTTTTGACTATGAGTTAATTCAAATGGCAAAGTTTTAAGAAGTTCTTTAATAAATTCAATTTCAATTGGAATTTGATAAGCTTTTAATCTTTTATTTTCATTTCTATTTAATTTAAGAATAAGCTGCAACAAAAAAAGTTCTTCAAAAGAAAATCTAAATTTAGCTTTTTTGGCTTGTTCTAAATTAGTTGGGAAATGAATTTGATTTAAAGCTGTTTTTAAATCCATCAAATTATTTCTTTTTAAAATTTCTAAAGGCAGGAAATCTTTTAAATATTTAGTTTTTGCTAGTAAGGGTTTAATTAAAAATCTTAAGCCCCTTGAAGTTAAACCTTTAGTTTCTGGATAAACAGGAATAAGCCCGGCAGTATGTTTTAAATTTTCGCTATTAATATCGTCTTTGGTTAAAAATTCTCCATTTTTAGAAACAACCTCATAAACAGGGGAGGAAATAATAAATTTATTTTTTTCTTTTTTAACTTTGCCAGAAACAATGATCATTGAATCTTTGGTAATGCTTTTAGTAAGATAGGGCTGATTAAACCAAATTGCTTTTAACTTACCAGTTCGATCGTAAAGGGTAGCTTCTGTTAAAAACATTTTTTTTCTAAAAGAACGGCGAACTTGAATATTTTCAACTTTTGCTAAAAAAGAATGAATACCTTCGGTGGCATCTTTAATTGGAATAATTTCGCTAAAATCTTCGTAGCGCAAAGGGAAGTGATATAATAAATCACCAACTGTTTTTATTTTTAGTTTTTCAAGTTTTTTTAAATAATAAGGCCCAATACCTTTTATTTCTTCAAGTGGTTGAGTCAAAAAATCGTTCATTATATTAAGCTAGTTATTTAATTTTATTAAATTTATTGTTATAATTTATCACACAATATGAAAAGAGTATTTTTTCTTTTATTTTTAATATTGTCTCTTATTTTAGCAAATAATGCAATTGCTGTTTGCCCTGCTTGTACTCTAGCAGTTGGAGCTGGTTTAGGT
>JAAZHW010000015.1 GCA_012510515.1 Parcubacteria group bacterium | reverse complement strand
TCCTTTTAAATAATCGGTTAATTCTTCCGCTGTTTTTTTGGTTAGGGTATTAATTAAAATTCGGCCGCCTTGTTTTTGAATTTTTTGAATTTCTTCAATAATATCATCGATTTGACTGCGATTTTTTTCTTTATCAAAAACTGGTCTAATTTCAATCGGTGGATCAACAAGAAATGTTGGTCGAATAATTTGTTCAACGATTTGTTGAGAATTTTTTAATTCAAATGGTCCCGGAGTGGCGGAAGTAAAAATCATAGATTCCGTTCTTTCTAAAAACTCACTAAATTTTAACGGACGATTATCAAGAGCCGAAGGAAGGCGAAATCCATATTCAATTAAAGTTTTTTTGCGTGATTGATCACCTTCATACATTCCTCTAATTTGAGGAATGGCAATGTGTGATTCATCTATAATAGTTAAAAAATCTGGCTTCCCATTTTTATAAGGAAAATAGGAGAGCAATGTTTCTGGTGGTTCGCCGGGCAATTTATTTAAAAGATGACGAGAATAATTTTCAATTCCATGACAATAACCTAAATTTTTAATCATCATCAAATCATTTTTTACGCGGCGTTCAATTCTTTCAGCTTCTAAAAATTTGCCTTGTTTTTTAAAAAAATTAATTCGTTCTTTTAATTCTTCTTTAATATCTATTATGGCTTTTTCTCGTTGCGGAGCAGAAGAAATAAAATGTTTAATTGGAAAAATAACTAATTCATTAAGTTCTTCGCGAATTTTAAAAGTGTTAGGGTCAACAATAGACAAATGACTAATTTTTTGATCAGTTAATTCAATGCGATTAATTATTTCACCTGAAGCAGGAATAAATTCAAAAACATCACCGCGGACACGAAAAGTTCCTCTTTTTAAATCACTATTAGTTCTTTCAAAATGAATTTTAATTAATTGTTTTATTAAATCGCTTCTTACCAAGGGTTGGCCAATTTCTAAATGAATAGCTGAGGAAAAATAATTAGATGGCAATCCTAAATTATAAATACAAGAAACTGAAGCAACAATAATAACGTCTTTTCTTTTGGAAAGAGCTGATGTAGCTTTGTGTCTAAGGCGATCGATTTCTTCATTAATAATAGCTTCTTTAGAAATATAAGTATCAGTAATGGGAATATAAGCTTCGGGTTGATAATAGTCATAATAAGAAACAAAATAGCAAACTTCATTTTCGGGAAAAAAATTTTTATATTCCCGATAAAGTTGAGCGGCTAAAGTTTTATTAGGAGCAATAACTAATGTTGGTTTGTTGTATTGAGCAATAACATTAGCCATAGTAAAAGTTTTTCCACTGCCAGTAACGCCCAAAAGAGTTTGGAAACGAAAATTTTTTTTAAGGCCATTGGTTAATTGTTTGATGGCTTGAGGTTGATCGCCAACTGGTTTATATGGAGATTGGAGTTTAAACATAGGTTTATTATTTATATAAAGAAAACCACCCTTTTTAGCTCTTATATATATGTAGATAGAGCAAAGGGTTTTTCTAAATCTTTATTAATTATAAAATTTTTTCTTTAAAAAGTCAAAAAATCATTTTTTATATAATATTATTTAATGTGTTAGGTGGCGACGAAATTCTTTTAGAATTTCGTCGCCAACTA
>JAAZHW010000014.1 GCA_012510515.1 Parcubacteria group bacterium | reverse complement strand
TTCCATAATATTTAAAGCTTCTTCACCATTATCGGGCTGAGAAATTAATAATTCGTTGATTTTAACACCAATACGTTTAGCGTATTCCGGATCTAAGGCGTGCTCCGCATCAATAAAAGCTGCTTTTCCACCTTGTTTTTGAGCTGAAGCAACAATATGAAGGGCCAATGTGGTTTTTCCGCTTGATTCTGGACCATAAATTTCAACAATTCTTCCTCGAGGCATTCCACCAACCCCCAAAGCTAAATCTAAAGAAATGGAGCCGGTAGGAATTGCTTCAACATCAACTCTCGGCGCTTCACCTAATTTCATAATTGCCCCTTCGCCAAATTTTGACTGAATATCTTTTATTGTTGACTCCAAAATATCTTCTTTGGTTTTTTCATTATTTTTTTCTTCTGATTTTTTTTGTTTTGTAGCCATAAAAATTTTTATGTTTTTTATAAACAGACTTTTTATTTTATTTATTATAACAAAATATTTTTGTAATTCAAAATAAAACTGCTATCTAATAAAAATATTTATTAGACGACAAAACATTTTGACAACTTTTAATAAGTTAGTTAATTTTAATAAAGACATCTTTGCCGAGGTGGCGGAATTGGCAGACGCGCTAGGCCTAGGACCTAGTCCTTAAAAGGGTTGAGGGTTCGAGTCCCTCCCTCGGCACAAACGAATAAAATGAGTTTGAGACGAGGAGCAAACCAACTGCTTGGCTTGCGTGAAAAATTATTGAAATGAAGTGGCGGCGAAATTCTTTTAGAATTTCGCCGCTATTAAAATAATTTTTAAAATAAGTATTTATTAGTCTGATTTTAAAAAATCAGCAATCGCTGCTGTGGATGGGATTCCTGCCTCTCGGCAGGCAGGCTTCAATCCCTGCCTGCCGAAGGCGGGCCTGCCTACCGGCAGGCAGGCGAAGGATCCCATGGCTTTCAGCAATAATCAACAATCATTACTGTGGATGGGATTCTTCGCTCCGCTCAGAATGACGCTTTCACCGATGTCATCCTGAGGGCGAAGCCCGAAGGATCCCATGCCAACTAATAAGCGAACTATCACTGCTGTGGATGGGATTCTTCGTTTCACTCAGAATGACAGATACACCCGTCATCCTGAACGTAGCCTGCCTGCCGGTAGGCAGGTGAAGGATCCCTCGGCTTTTAGCACAATGACACTAAAAAATGATGGCGGCGAAATTCTAAAAGAAATTCGCCGCTGCCACACTATCGTTTCATTAATTAATAAAATAATAAAAATAATTTGCATTTTGAGATTGAAATTTTATAATGTAGACATGTCAGGACATTCTAAATGGGCTCAAATTAAACATAAAAAAGCCCTAACCGATGCAAAAAAAAGCAAAAATTTTTCTAAATTAGCCGCGGCTATTAGCATTGCCGCCAAAGAAAAGGGACCTGATCCAGATAAAAATCCGAAGTTGCGTTTAGCTATTGAAAAAGCTCGCTCTTTTAATATGCCCACTGCTAATATTGAACGCGCCATTCAAAAAGGAGCAGGATCAACTGAAGCGGATCAATTAGAAGAACTTACTTTTGAAGCCTATGGACCTAATGGTCATCCGATTCTTATTTTAGCTATTACTGATAATCGTAATCGCACCTTAGCGGAAATTAAACATATCTTAACTAAATATGAAGGAAAATTAGGAACCAGCGGAAGTGTTTTGTGGATGTTTGAACAAAAAGGAAAAATTGTTTTAAAAAATAATACCCTTAATGACAAACAAGAATTACAATTAATTGAATTGGGAGTTGATAATATTGTTCAAGAAGATGAAAATGTTATTGTTTATGTTCAACCAGATGCTTTATTTAATTTTCAACAAAAAATAAAAGATTTAGGATTTGAAATTGAAGAAACATCTTTTGAATTTATTCCTAAAAATACAGAAATAATTTCTGAAGAAGAAAAAAAGATATACGAAAAATTATTTGAAGAATTAGACGACCAAGAAGAAGTAAAAGATATTTATTCTACTATTGAGTTTTAATTTAAAAATAAAAATATGAAAATTTTAGGATTTGATCCCGGAACAAAAAGATTGGGACATGGATTAATTAATTGTTCTCAAAACAAAATTGAAGTTATTGAATATGGCTGTTTTGAACCAAAATCATTGAAAGAAGAAAAAATTTTAGAAGAAATTTATAAAAAAATAAATTTTTTAATAAAAAAATATCGGCCAGATATTATTTCTATAGAAAAAATTTTCTTTTTTCAAAATCAAAAAACCGCTTTTCAAATTAGTCAGGTAAGAGGAATTTTATTATTGGCCGCTGGTCAAAATAACATTAAAATTATTCAACCCACGCCTTTAGAAATTAAAACTTGTCTAACTGGTTATGGC
>JAAZHW010000013.1 GCA_012510515.1 Parcubacteria group bacterium | reverse complement strand
TTTGCGAACGAAAGATTTGAAAATTAAATAATTTGCAGTACGGGCCGTTAGCTCAGTCGGTAGAGCACTGCATTCGCATTGCAGGGGTCAGCGGTTCGAATCCGCTACGGTCCACCATTGGAATTAAAAATAAAGTAGATTTGCGGATGAGAATGTCAGAGCGAACGGAGTGAGCGAGACGGGGTCGCGAGCTTTACAGATTGTTTGAGCTGAAAGCGAAATACAAAATGTTAAGACGCGTGACCGAATCCGCTACGGTCCACCATTGGAATTAAGAATAAAGTAAATGCGGATGAGAATGCCGCAGGCGCGACGGCGCCGAGACGGGATCGAGCAAAAATTTGGTAAGATTTGAAAATCTAGGTAACTTATTATATAGCAGTTATCAAAAGGGTTTCTGTGTTTTTAAAGGGGAAAAAAACATTAAAATCTTGACAGCAAATTTTTATTTGCTAAAATAGGATAAGTAAAATAGATTTGATTAACCTTTTATAAAAATATGGAAAACTCCTCTAACTTAGAAAATTGGATAAAAAAGAGATACTTTACTCTTCAAGAAAAGTTTAAAGAGGGTTCTTTTACTTTTGCAGAAGCCTCCGAGACTCTTTATAATTTATATCGTGATTCTGAAAACCAAACTAAGCTTGTTCTTTCTGAATTAAAAAGAGCCGGCTATTTAAAAATTTCCAAAAACCCCAACGATGAGAGAGAAAAAATTTACCAATTAGTAGATATTTTCAAGCCTTCCGGAGCTTTAAGTCGTGAGGAATTGACGGGTATTTTAAAAACAGCGTCTGATATCATTCGCACTCGGGTTGATTATACCTTTATTTTACTCTTACTTTTTTACAAAGCAGTTTCCGATCAATGGGAAAAGCAGTTTCAAGAAAAATATGAAGAGCTTGCTGAAGAAGGATTAGAGCAAAGAGAAGCTGTAAGAGAGGCTAGTCAACCCTATTATCATACCTTTTATCTAGAAGAAGACCTACTTTGGGAGAATTTAAGAAAGGATCCTTTAAAGCTCTCAGAGAATCTTTCTAAAAATCTTAAAAAGATTGCCGAGCTTAATCCCGAATACAAAGATATCTTTTTACAATTCGATTTCCACACTTTTACAACTAATCAAGAAAATAGTGCTATTTTAAACAATTTGTTTGAACTTTTTAGTAAATATTCTTTTGAAAATATCAGTACTGATATTTTAGGCGATGCTTATGAGTGGATTTTAAAATATTTTGCCCCGACCAAGGCAAAAGAAGGAGAGGTTTATACTCCCCGAGAGGTAATTCGATTAATGGTGGAAATTCTGGACCCCCAACCCCAAAAAAGCGTTTATGATCCGGCGGCCGGCAGCGCGGGGATGCTGATTATTGCCTACCAGTATGTCAGAGAAAAATATTCAAAAGAAAAAGCCGACACCTTATTCTTATATGGCCAAGAACAAAATGGAAAAACTTTGGCTTTGGCAAAAATGAACGCTATTTTACATGGAATTAAAAATATTACCTTAATTGAAGGCGATACCCTTTTATATCCAAAGTTTAAAACTCAAGACGATATTAAAAAATTTGACTATGTGATCGCCAATCCCCCCTGGAACCAAAAGAATCTTTATGACGAAGATACTTTAAAAAAAGGAGAATATTGGCGGGAGAGATTTCCCTTTGGGTTTCCGACTAGGCAGTCAGCCGATTGGGTTTGGATTCAGCATATGTTAGCTTCGGTGAAAAACGAAAGCAAGGTGGTGGTGGTTATTGACACGGGGGCGGTTTCTCGCGGCGGTAGAGAGAAAGCAATCCGTCAAAAAATTGTAGAAAAAGATTTAGCCGAATCAGTTATTCTGCTTCCCGAAAAACTTTTTTATAATACCGGCGCGCCGGGGTTGGTAATTGTTTTTAATAAAAATAAACCAGAAGAAAGAAAAGAAAAAATTTTACTTATTAACGCCAGCAAGGAATTTGTTGCCGGTAAGCCGCAAAATTCTTTAGGCAAAGACAATATTAAAAAAATTGCAGATATTTATCGGGATTTTAAAGAAGCAGAAAATTTTAGCAAAATCATTACTTTCAGAGAGGTTGCCGAAGCTGATTATAATCTTTCTCCTTCGCGATTCGTCAGCGTGATTGAGGAAGAAGAATATCGTCCAGTTGAAGAAATTACTAAAGAATTAGATGAAATTGAAAAAGAAAGAGAACTAGTTGAGGAGAAAGTTAGTAAAATTTTGAAGAAAATATGAAGATAATTAAATTCCGAATTAAAAATTATAAATCGATAAAAGATAGCGAGGATTGCTATTTTGATCCTAAAATTACAATTTTGGCAGGAAAAAATGAGGCTGGGAAAACTGCTATAGTAGAAGCTTTAGAGGATTTTAATATAAATAAAGATATAAGAGAAGAATCTATACCAATTAGTAATAAACTTTTAGAGCCTGAAATTGAACTCTTAGCAGAGTTGGACAAAGAAGATATTGAGAAAATAAATCAAGAATTTAACTTAGACTTAAAGATTATAAAGAAGAATGGGCTTTTATTGACAATTAAAAAAATATATCCAAAAAACTATACGATTTTGGATGACTCTTTTACTGACCTCATTCCAGATAAGAAAGCATTAATAGAAAAAATTATTAAATTAGCAAAATTCTTTAAAGAAAAAATTATTAATTTCCCTTTTGGGGGAGAAGATGTAGAAAAATTAGATCTTCTTCCAGACTTAAAAAACTACACACCGCAATTTGTAGAAGGTTTAATTGAAGAAGAACAGAAT
>JAAZHW010000012.1 GCA_012510515.1 Parcubacteria group bacterium | reverse complement strand
GTGTTTATACTGTTAAAAAAGATAATGCAATGTGGGTAATTACTTTTTACTTGAATAACGATCAAAAATCTGGCTTAGAAATAACTTTTTAATAAAAGATATTGATTTTTCGACAAAGATAAAAAAAGCGATAACAGCAAAATTTACCGTTGTCGCCTTTTTTTGTCAAAAAATCGGCACGAGCATGATACTGAGAGAAGGCAGAAAGAATTGCCCATCTAGTCGAGTAGGATGGAATTTCGCTAAAAATACCAAAGATAAAATTTCGAGATTATTTTTAATCTCTATTTATAATTTTTAAGCTTTATGAAAATCATCGGCTCGCTCGCGCCTGTCCGCCGAAGTTTTAACGAAGGCGGAAAGCAAACAATACGGATAGAAACGCTGAGCGGAATTGCCGCCCTGCAGGCAGCAATTAAAAATCGCACTCTACCTAGATTTTCTTCTCCGACTTTACTTCGTATCCTAAATTTTTCAGATTTTTTTGAATTTCCTCTTGAATTTTTCTATGATTAGTCATCTCAACTTTTAAAAGATTTTCAATTAGCGAACTCACATTTTTATTTAAAAATTTTATTTTGTATACCAGCTAGCCAATCCTTAATTCTTTTAATTATTTTACCAAAAAATTGCCTTTTGTAAGAGGAAGTAACTAAGAAATTAAAACTTTGCGTTCAGACGCAAAGTTTTTCAAAAACAAAGCCCCGTCTCATGCATCAACGGGGCTTTGTTATATAAATTTAATCCTTATTTTCCTAAGAATGTATTCAGTTTAGCTCTAGTTGTTGAACCAACAAAACCAGTACCAGCAGTCAAGTCCACTGGAGCTAAAATTTCAGAAGCATATTTTTCTTGAAACTTAATCACTGCCGTCTTAGTTAAAGGACCAAAGTAAGTAGTTTCCTGACCAGAAGAACCAACACCGAAAGCAGTTAATTGAGTGTCAGGGGCAAAGTTCAAAATAATCTGTAAACACTTAACATCATCGCTAGTCATTCCTAATTTAAGATTTCTGTCAAAAGATGTAATGGTACAACCTTTGAGTTTTAATAATTCAGCTTGGAGTTGTTTGATTAAAGCCATAATTCTGGCAATTTCAGCCTTCAACTCCTCAACCGTCATTTGGTTAATTGGCTTTATGACTCCTCCTCCTCCTTTAACTATTTCTTTTGGTTTTTCGTTTAAGGCTAAAGTGGTGAAGGTTTTGTCAGTGTAAGAACCGATATTTCCAGCACTGTCTTTTGATTTTATCTGATAGTGATAAGTGGTTCCAGGAGAAAGGTTGCTCAAGGTTAAAGAATGGGATGTAACATAAGATGTTGTCTTTTTTTCCAATCCATAAGCATTGGTAGTGCCATAAACTATCCAAGAAAGTGATGTTTCGTCAGTTTTCCAGCTAATAGTGGCATTAGTATCTCCAACTGTGAGCGTAATGTCACTGATTGAAGGAGCAGTGAAATCAACCCAGTCATCACCACTCTCTTCCTCAATAACTGCCGTTAATGAAGTCATCTCCTGATTGGTATACCAAGGAGAATAATTCACATTGTTAGAAACAATAGTATCGAAATCGGGTTTTGCGCTCCCCCACCAATTCTTGGTAGCATCAAGATTGTATGCTGTATTTGCATTTTTCAAGCTATAACCAGTATTATTGGTTATTTTGTTATAATTGGCAACATTGCCAGAAGAATTTGCATCAAAGTAAACACCTGCGGCGTCTGCCGTGAAACTAACACCGTGCCAATCAATAGCAACAGTGCTTTTATTGTTCTGGATGGTATTTTCAATTAGAATGTTGTTATCTGCATATGCCATAGCAATACCATGACCGCAATTAGAGATGGTGTTGCCCTTAATGGTATTGCCAACAATCTGGAGATAATTGAGGTAACTAGTATCATTAGTGTATGTGAGAGTTTTACCTGACCAATTACTCGGCCATCTAGAAAGCGACCCAAGAATACCAGCTACACTTGTCTCTTTTATAGTATTACCGGAAATGGTGTTGTTCCTAGCACCTTCCATAAGAGCAATACCAACCTCTCCACCGCTGATTGTGTTATTGCTTATAGTTACGTTGGCCGGTCTGGGATCAAAACCAGTCTCACTTGCCATCTTGTCCGAGGTGTAGAGGTTAATTGCCGCCCATTCTACGCCAGTAATGGTGTTGCCGGTTACTGTGTTATTGTGTCCGGTTCTGATGTCAATACCCCATTTGTGAGCGGCGGTGCCACCGATACCTTGAGCAATAGTATTACCTGAAATAGTGTTATAGTCAGGAGACACAGTTTCAGACGCGTCCCCGCTCCATATTTGTATAGAAGTATCGGTGTTGTAGATATGATTCCCGCTTATGGTGTTATGCGACCCTTTTATTTTGATACCAAAAGTCTCAACGCCATTAGGCCCATTGATAACATTGTTGGATACTGTATTGTAATCGCTATATGCAGTACCTACCGAGAAGAGATTAATGGCGTCTTTGTAGTTATTTGTCAGAATGTTGTTGGTGATGGTGCAAGAATCTACTCCCCAAGTAATTACAGCAGCCTGATTAGTACCATTGTTCGCCATTCCAGTAATAGTAAAGCCATCCAAGGTAACCTTATCAGCTGTTATCTTAACCACATAAACGCTTGAATTAGCTGCACGGATGATGGATTCGGCTCCAGTGCGCCCGACAGCAGTTACGCCATGTTTGGCACCATTCAGCGTCAGGGATTTATTGACTATTAAATTTTCGTTATACATCCCCGCCGCCACATTGATGGTGTCACCAGTGGTGGCAGCATCAATGGCATCCTGAATTTTACCGTAGTAAGTTGTGCCGTTTATCTCAATATCATCAATGTAGGCGCCACCTGGTCCCTCCTTCGAAGCGGCACTCACATACACAACAACAGCCTTAACATTGGCACCAGTGAGAGCTATTTTTAGGTCATTAAACGTAAGGTTGTCTACTGTTGTCCCAATATTGGTAATAAAATCTGATTGAGTTTCAACATAATTCCATATCTGGTCCTTATTTTCCTCATAATCCAATATCTGGTTTTTATTTTCCTCATTAACATAAAAATCATTATCTTTGCCGTTTATGGCGTCCGCCTTTTTCCAGACAGTATCACTTCTCACTACACAGTTGGTACTGGCGCGATAATAATGTCCACCCTTTTCAAGGAATAGAGACATTTTGGGACCGACCCAAGCAGCATATGGGCTGTGTTTATACCAGAAAGATAGTGAAGTAATATCGTTTATAGTTCCGACATATGCCCTTGTGCCAACACTAGCGTAGCTATTAGCAGGAGAGTACAGCTTAACTGAGTAACTTCCAGTGTGCTTGTCGACATTTGTCCACTCTGCTGTCGCCCCAGTTCCAAAAGTCTGCGTCTCGAATGGAGCTACGAGTGTATTAGAGACCTGTGCCTCCACCTTTCCTGCATTAAAAACAAAAAAACTGCTGACGATTAAAGTTGCGGTTAAAACAAATAACGACTTTTTTGTAAAACTTTTTAAAGTTTCGTTATGAAATATTTTGTTCATAGTTTTTTAATTATTTTATGGCAATCGACTAAGTTACCATATTTTAAATTATTGCTTAATATTTAAAGTATTATGTATAAATTATAACGACCATAATAATGCTGTCAAATCCCTTAGGCGCACACCCCGAACAAATTGCTTCGCAATTATACGGGGTAGGCAGGATGGTTGGGATAAGCCCTTACATCAAATTTGGTGTGGGGGCAGGGGCAACACAAAACATATAAAGTGTTCTCCGTCTTGCCAAAGCGGGCAAAAATTTTTACCCCGTAGGGTCGCGAAGCGACTCCTTCGGGGCTTTTCCCCAGACTCCCTTTAAATTTTTTGCTTGTCTGTTAGCCAAAGAAGATTATGAATAGGTGGTAAATCCGTTTTAGCGGATTCTGCCCGCCGCCTGCGGCGGCTGGCTAAAAATCAGTGTCAAGGTTTTCTTGAAAAAAATAGATGCGGATTTTAACTAAAATTCTAATTTTGAAAATTGGCGGAGGCGGGAGGATTCGAACCTCCGATCCCAAAAATGGGATACCGCATTTCGAGTGCGGCCCATTCAACCACTCTGGCACGCCTCCTATAATATCATACTTTTAACTTTTAATCTTAATCTATATTTATTCTAATTCTATTTCTTCTCCATAATCTGGCGCTTCAGTAACAATACCAAATCTATCTCTTACTAATTGAGATAAAGTATTAATGGCTGATTCTTCTCCATGAATTACAAATAATTTTTTTAATCGAAATCTCATCGGTCCAATCCATTTTAAAAGCATTTCCTGATCAGCGTGAGCCGAATAACCACTAATTTGTTGAATCCGACAATTAACCTTAATTGTTTCGTTGTAAATTTCAATTTCTTTAATTCCTTCTAATAATTTTCTTCCTAAAGAATTTTTATCTTGATAAGAAACAATTAATAAAACACTGTGAGGATCGGGCAAATATCGCTTTTCATGATGAAGAATCCTTCCTCCTTCAGAAGAACCCGATCCGGCTAAAATAATTTTTGGCGGTGGAACAACATTTATTGCTTTTGATTGTTCAGTTGTTAAAGTAAAAGTTAATCCGGGAAAATTAAACAAACCCATTCCTCCCTTAACAAATTTAAAAGCTTCGATTCTAATATATTCTAAATATTTTTTATAAATTTCGGTTATTTTAATAGCCAAAGGGCTATCCATAAAAATTGGCACCGATGGTACTCTATGATTTATTACTAATTCGTTTAATTCCACGAGAATTTCTTGAGTACGTTCCAATGCTAACACAGGAATCATTAACACTCCTTTATTTCTAATAACTTCTTCAACCGCATCCTCTAATAACTCTCTTCTGATTTTGCTATCTTCATGTAAACGATCACCATAAGTTGATTCTACTAAACAATAATCGGCTTCTTCACTAATTAAATCCGTTTCGGGTAATAATAAATTAAAGGGATTGCCTAAATCTCCTGAAAAAATAATTTTTGTTTCCTCTTTGTTTGATTTTTTTATTTTTAATAAAACAATAGCTGAGCCTAATATATGACCAGCATTATAAAACATAAAAGAAAAATTTGAAGAAATATTTATTTCCTGATAATAAGAAATTGGCTGAAATAAATTAAGCGCTTCAACCATATCGTTAGCGCTATAAGGCAATGGTAAACCATACTTTTCTACTGAATCTTCCATTAAACCAAAAGCGTCCTCCCATAAAATTTCACAAAAATCAATTGTTGGCGGCGTCGCAAAAATTTTTCCTCGAAAACCTTTTTTGTAGACATAAGGTATTAGACCGCTGTGATCAATGTGAGCGTGAGTTAAAATAATAGCTTTAATTTGTTGAGGATTAAATGGTAATGATTGAAAATTTGTTTCATCTCGAATATCTCGATGAATGCCACAATCAATTAAAATTTTTTCGTTTTTATATTCTACCAAAAAACAACTCCCTTCCACTTCTTTGGTAGCACCATAAAAGTGAATTTTTATTTTATCGTTTTTATTTTTAATGGTAGAATTTTTTGAGGTAATTGATTTTTTCACTAAAGAATTTTTCTTTTTATCTCCATTATCTATATTTTTATTATTATTTTTTTTAGGCACTAATTTGATATTTTTTTAAAAATTCGACGGCTTGATTAAAAAATTTTTTAACATTTTTAAAAGTAATAATTTCTAAAGCTTCTTTTGTAGTCACCCATTTTCCTTCTAAATGCTCCGGGGATATTTTTATTTCTTTTTCTTTTGTTTCTCCTAAAAGAAAAATCACTTTTTTACGAATTAATCTATTGTCATTATGTTTTGTATCCTTAAACCAATAAGTAACAATCTTTTTAAATCCCGGAAAAATCTTAAAATTTTTGATACCTGCTTCTTCAAAAGTTTCTCTTCTTATAGTTTCCTCTATTTTTTCTTTTTTTTCAATATGTCCTTTAATAAAATCCCAGTGACCAGCGGGATAATGAAGCATCAACCACAAAATCTTTTCTTTTTCTTGTCGAAAAAGAAATATTCCCACTGAAACTTCAAATTTTACTTTTTTCTTTGGTTGACTTTGAGTTGTTTCAACATTTCTGGCCATGGTTTTGTATTTATAATATCATTTTTGGTTACCCAACCGCGTCGCGCTTGAGCAATACCAAATTTTAAATAATTTAAATGATTAATTGAGTGAGAATCAGAATCAATAGAAAGTTTTACGCCTTTTTCTATTGCTTTTTTAATGTGTTCGTCTTTTAAGTCAAGTCGATCAGGAAAAGCATCAATTTCTAAACAAGTATTATTATTTTTTGCTTCATTAATTATTTTATCAACATCTAAATCATACGGCGGTCTTTTTAAAATTAAACGTCCGGTTGGATGAAAAATAATATCAACCAATGGATTTCTAATCGCTTTACAAATTCTTTCGGTCATTTCTTTTCTTGTCATATTAAAATGAGAATGAACCGCTGCGGCAACAAAATCTAATTGAGCTAAAACTTTTTTATCAATATCTAATGATCCATCTTTTAAAATATTCACTTCGGCGCTTTTTAAAACTTTAAAATTAATTTTTTCTTTTTCTAATTTTTGATTAATTTTATCAATTTCTTTTATTTGTTTTAATAATTTTTTTTCATCACAACCACCAGTCATTGCCAAACTCTTCGTGTGATCAGTAATAGCAATATATTCTAAATTATTTTTCAAGGCAGCATCAATATATTCTTCAATTGAATTAGAACCATCGCTCCAATTGGTCTGAATTTGTAAATCACCTTTTAAATCATTATAACCAATTAATTTTGGTAATTGATGATTTTGAGCTAATTCAATTTCCCCCCAATCTTCTCGCATTTCTGGCTCAATATAATCTAAGCCCAGAGCTTGATAAATTTCTTTTTCGGTTTTCCCCGCAATCTTTATTTCTTTGTTATTTTTAATTTTAAACAATCCATACTCATTTAATTTATAATTTTTTTTCATCGCTATTTCTCGTAAATGAATTCCGTGATTTTTAGAACCGGTAAAATAATTTAGAGCAGCGCCAAAAGATTCTTCCGCTACTACTCGCAAATCAACATCCAAACCATTTTTTAATCTAATGGCTGATTTTGTTTCACCGTGAGCGATGATTTGAAAAACATTGGGCATTGAAACAAAATAATCCATCACTGGCATTGGATTATTGGAAATAATTAAAATATCTAAATCGCCTATAGTTTCTTTCATTCGCCTTATTGATCCAGCGGCTATAATTTTTTTCACTTCTTTTAAATGAGAAAGTTGACTAATAATATTTTCTATTTCCGGCCAAACAAAACCTAAAATAAAACGGTTGCCACTCTGTTTTAAAAATTCAATGCTTTTTAAAATATTCTGCTCTGTTTTTTCACCAAACCCCTCAATTTTTCTAATTTTTCCCTCTTGAGCTGCTTTTTCTAAATCAGCAATATTTTTAATTTTTAATTTTTCGTAAAGTTTTTTAATTAATTTCGGTCCCAATCCTTCTATTCGTAATAAATTTTCTAAATCAATAGGATATTTTTTCTTTAATTGTTTATAATATTTAAGTTCACCTGTTTTTAACAATTCTTCTATTTTTTCAGCAATTGACAATCCAACGCCCTCAATATTTTCAATCCCTTTTAATCCCTGCGTTTTATAAATATCTTTTAATGGTTTGTCTAGCAATTCAATAGCTAAAGCGGCTTTTTCATAAACCCGCGGTTTAAACATTTCTCCTTCCATTTCTAAATAAACGGAAATTTCTGATAAAATTTTAGCAATTTCTTTATTTTCCATAATTAAATTATATTGCTTTTTGATTAAATAATAAACATTGCATCGCCAAAACTATAAAAACGATAGTGTTTTTTTATTGCTTCATTATAAGCTTGAAAAATTAAATCTTTTCCCGCTAAAGCCGAAACAAGCATTATCAACGTTGATTTGGGTAAATGAAAGTTAGTAATTAAAGCATCAGTAAATTTAAATTGATAACCGGGATAAATAAATAAATTAACAAATTTTTGCCCGCTTTTTAAAACACCTTTTTTACTAGCAAATCCTTCAAGTGTTCGGGTTGTTGTTGTTCCCACCGCAATAATTCTTTGTCCATTCTTCTTGGCTTTATTTAAAAATTTAGCAGTTTTTTCATCAATTTCTGCCCACTCAACATCCATTTGATGATTTTCTACAATTTCTGTTTTTACTGGTTCAAACGTCCCTAAACCAATATGCAAAATTACTTCCTTAAAAATTACTCCTTTCTTTTTTAATTTTTTTATTAAACGAGGAGTAAAATGAAATCCCGCTGTTGGAGCGGCTACTGATCCTAAATTTTTAGCATAAATTGTTTGATATTCTTTTAAATTAGATAAGCGTTTAATATATGGAGGAGTGGGCGCTTGACCGTTTTTGTAAATTAATTTTTTTAATTTTTCTCCGTGAGTATTAAATTTAATTAAACGTTCGTAGTTATTTACTTCTTCTATTTCGCCTTCCAACCCAAAAGAAAATTTTATTTTTTCTCCTTTTTTTAATCCCGGTTTTCCAATAACAATCCACTCATTATTCCATTGATAATTTTTCAAATTTTTTATATTTGGTCGTATCAAAAAAATTTCAACCTTGCCATCGGTAGTTACTTTTTTGCCTAATAGTCGAGCTGGAATTACTTTGCTGGTATTAATCACCACCACATCTCCTTTTTTAAGAAATTGATCAATTTGATAAAAAAAATGATGGCTAATTTCTTTTGTTTTTCTATTAACCACCATTAATTTGCAATGATCTCGCGGCAAAATAGGTTTTTGAGCAATTAATTCTTTTGGCAAAGTATAATCAAATTCTATTAATTGCATAATTAATTATTAATAAATTAGTTTATCGCCTACTAAAATATCGGTATCTGCTTCAATTAAAATTCCCCCTTCTTTTCCTTCTATTATTTCTTTAACATCAACTTTACTTACTTGTAAATTTAAAATTTTTCCTCGTCCAATAATATTTTCTTCTCGTTGAATTTTAACTTGAGCTCCTTTAACAATTTTTCCTTTTAATACTTTTCCACCGATTAATTGTTCACTTCTTTTTTTACTAAAAGTGGCTAAAATTTCCACTATACCTTTTGGCGGCAATTCTTGAGGTTGAAAAAGTTTTTCCATTTCTTCTTTCAAAAATTTTTCCATTTCATAAACAATGTTAAAAATATAAATACGAATATTTTTTGATTGTCCAATAATTTGTAAATCTTTTGGCACTTTTATTTGAAAACCCAAAATTATTGCCGAAGAATTTTCGGCTAAAGAAATATCCGAAACAAAAACGTCACCAATTGATTCGCTAATAATTTCAATCTCCAATCCTTCGGGTAGTTTTAAATTACTTAAAATTTTTTTCATTGCTTCAAGCGAACCAATTGTATCCGCTTTCAAAATAATATTTAAATTATTTTTTGATTTTTGATTTTTAATCATTGATGTTTGATTTGTTTTATCCTCTTTCTTGCTTTTTTTATCAATATCTTTTTTCTCTCCTCCAAAAAACTCTTCGCCTACTTGAGGCATTTCTTTAAAACCAATTAAAAGAACTGGGGAAGAAAAAGTAGCTTCTTTTATTTGACAACCATTACAATCTTCCATTGTTTTTACTTTACCGGTGGCTGAATCGCTATAAATTAAATCACCAACTTTTAATATTCCATTTTTAATAATAGCCGTTACTGAAATTCCTCTCCTACTATCAAATTTTGTTTCGATAATAACACCATCAGCTGGACCATCTTTTTTAGCCGTGATATTTTCCATATCAGCCATAAGAAGAATTAACTCTAATAAATCTTCGATGTTTTTTCCTTCTTTAGCAGAAATGTTAATCACTGGTATATTACCGCCCCAACCCTCAACTAAAACTCCTATTTCGGCTAATTGAGTTTTCACTTGATTAGGATTGGCTTCTGACTTATCAATTTTATTTAAAGCAATAATATAAGGAATTTTTTCTTGTTGAATTAAATGTAAAGCCTCTACGGTTTGAGGTTTTACTCCTTCATCAGATGCAATAATTAAAATAGCAACATCAGCTACTTTTGTCCCACGTAAACGCATTGTTGTAAAGGCTTCGTG
>JAAZHW010000011.1 GCA_012510515.1 Parcubacteria group bacterium | reverse complement strand
TAATGTGCCTCGGGAGGGAATCGAACCCCCGACGCAATGCTCTTCAGGCATTCGCTCTACCACTGAGCTACCGAGGCAATTTTAAATTTTATTTTCTATTTTTATTTTATTGATATTTAAAAAATTTTCAATGACTTTCACGATTTATTAAGTGCGCGCTGAGGGATTTGAACCCCCGACCTTCTCTGTGTAAGAGAGACGCTCTGCCACTGAGCTAAGCGCGCTTTTATTATCTAATTTCGGCTTTTAATTTTGATTTTAAATTGCTGATTATTTTTTCTAATGATTTTCCCACTTCTTCACTAGTTAGTGTATGATTATCAGATTGGAAAATCAAATGAAAACTCATGCTTTTTTTATTTTCTGGTAAATTTTCATTTTCGTATAAATCAAACAGGTCTACATCAAAAAGAATTTTTGATTCACTTTGATAAATTATATTTAATATATCAGACATTTTTACATCAATATCTACTAAAATAGAAAGATCTCTAATAACAGCCGGATATTTTGGAAGTGGCAAAAATTCATATTCTTCTTTAGATAATTTATATAATTTTTCAATATCTAATTCAGCTACAATAATAGGATAATTGTAATTGTATAAATTTGATAATTTAGGAGTTAGTTGGCCAAAATAACCAATTTCTGTTTGATCTTTAATAATTTTAGCTGCCCGATGTTTTATAAACCATTCTGATTTAATTTCTTTAAATTCAACATCCACACAATTTAATTGTTCTGTCAGTTGCTCAATAATTCCTTTTAATTCAAAAAACATTAAATCATTTCTGTTATCTTTACAAGAAAGAGCAATAGCTAATCGCCATTCTTCGTAAGGCTTTATCGGGGCTTTTTGAAAAGTTTTAGAAATATGAAAAATTTTTATATCATTGTAAAAACGCAAATTATTAGCGCTCATTTTACAAAGATTGATTAAAAGAGTAGGTTGAAGAAAAGCAAAATCTTCGCTAATAGGATTTTCTAATTCAATAACATTTTTTGGTGAAATATTAAAATTATCTAAATCTTTTTTAGAAACAAAAGAATAATTATAAATTTCATCAACCCCTAAACCAATCAAAATATTTTTAATTTTATTACGAAAAATGACGTTTTCATTAAAAGGAGCTGGTTTTATTAAACCTACTGGAGCAATAATCGGGATTGTATTATAATCATATAATCGTAAAATTTCTTCTGCTAAATCTTCAAATCGTTCAATATCAATTCGTTCGGGAGGAATTTCTAAAAAAAGATCGGAATTAGTTTTTTTAACAATTTTAAAATTTAGTTTTTTAAAACTATTTTCAATAAATTTTTTATCAATAACAAAACCGGCAAATTTATTAAATTGATTAAAATTGAATCCCAAAATTTTTTTAGAAGTTTTTAGAGGATAAATATCAATTATATCTTTTAATATTTTTCCATTAGCCAATTCTTGAATTAAATAAGCAGCATAATCTAAAGCATTAATGGTAAGAGCGGGGGAAAGGTGGCGTTCAAAGCGCAATGAAGCATCGGTAGTAATTTTGATTTTTTTTGAAGCTCGTCGAATTAAAGTAGGATAAAAATTAGCGCTTTCTAAAACGATTTTTTGAGTATTTTCATCAATTTCGGCAATTTTTCCACCTTTAATACCGGCAATAGCTAAAGGATGTTTTAAATCAGAAACAATTAAAACATTCTCATCAAGATTAACTAATTTATCATCAAGAGTAGTGATAGTTTCATTATTTTGGGCTCGTCTAATAATTAAAGCTTTTATTTTATTACCAGTTAGTTTATCATAATCAAAAGCATGTAAAGGTTGTCCGAAAAGAAGCATAGTATAATTTGTAGCATCAACGATGTTATTGATTGATTGGACACCACAGGCCTCTAAACGTTTTTTTAGCCAATTAGGAGATGGTTTTACTTTTACATCAAAAACAACGCGACTGCTGTATCGTAAGCAATCGTTTTTATTTTGAATTTTTATTTTAATGAAATCGCTTGCCTTTAATTTTTTTTCCTCTTTTATTTTAAAAGAAGGAAAATAAAGGGGGACATTTAAAATAGCAGAAATTTCTTTGGCTAAACCAAGATGTCCGCTACTATCCGAAAAACGATTAGGAGGAAGATTAATATTTAAAATTGTATCACCATTAATTTTTTCCACTTTTTCCACCTCAAAACTTTTAGTTATTAAAACTTCGGCTAATTTTGAAGCCGGAGGTAAATCTTTTAGATATTCTTTTAGCCAGTTATAAGAAAATTTCATATTATTTAAATTAAAATTGTTTAATAAATCTTAAATCACCTGAATTAAATAAACGAATATCAGGAATATTATATTTTATCATAGCAATCCTTTCTAATCCTATTCCAAAAGCAAAGCCTTTAACAAATTTTGGATTATAGTTTACCCATTCAAAAACTTTTGGATGAACCATTCCAGCGCCGGCAATTTCTAACCAGCCAGTATTTTTACACAAAGAGCAACCTTTTTGATGACAGCGAGGGCAAGAAATATCAATTTCTACGCCGGGTTCAACAAAAGGAAAATAACTTGGTCTAAATGAAACTTCAGTTTTTTTAGAAAATAATTGTTGAAAGAATGATAAAACAATAAATTTAAAATTAGTAAAACTAATATTCTCATCTACCATAAGACATTCTAATTGATGAAATTGAATATCGTGGGAAGCATCTATTGCTTCATAACGATAAACTTTTCCGGGCGAAACAATGCGAAAAGGAGGTTGGTGGGTTTCCATATAATGAATTTGAACAGGAGAAGTATGAGTTCTTAATAAATATTTTCCTTGATTTTTTAATGAATCATTTTTGGCGGAGCTGTTTTTTAGCCAAAAAGTATCCCACATATCTCGAGCGGGATGATCAGCTGGAATATTTAAGGCATCAAAATTATAATATTCTGTTTCAATTTCGTTACTTTCAACAATTTCAAATCCTAGATTAGCAAATATTTCTTCAATTTGTTTTTCTAATAAAGTAAAAGGATGAAGATGGCCTTGGGGAATTTTTTTTCCGGGCAAAGTAAAATCTAACGGTTTAACTTCAGGGTTATTAATTAAAAAATCTTTTTTTTCTTCAAGAGCAACTTGAATCTGATTTTTTAATTGATTAGCCTTTGGCCCTATTTTTTTTCTTTCTTCAATCGGCAAATCTTTTAAAGATTTTAAAATCTCGGTTAATTTACCTTTGCGACCGAGATATTTTACTCTTATATTTTCTAATTCTTGAAAATTTTTACAATTTCCAATTTCTTTAAAAACATTTTGTTTAATTTCTTCAATACTCATATAAATATTTTATTAGAGCGGGCCGGACGGGACTTGAACCCGTGACCTTCTGCGTGACAGGCAGACGCTCTAAACCAACTGAGCTACCGGCCCTCCAATCTAGATAAAAATATTTTATCTAATTTTATAAAAAAATGCAACAAGCATCTTATAAAAAGAATTAATATTTAATTTTATACTACACATTCTCTTGCAAAAAAATGAAAAATAGATAAAATAAAAAATATAAAACATAGCGGGATGGAGAAGTAGTATCTCGCGAGGCTCATAACCTCGAGACCTAGGTGCAATTCCTAGTCCCGCAACAGCTTGTTTGAAAAATAAATTTTAAAAATTTATTTTTTTATTCGCCGGTGTAGCTCAATGGTTAGAGCGGAGGATTCATAACCCTCAGACGGTGGTTCGATTCCACCCATCGGCACAATCAAAAAACGCCTTTTAGGCGTTTTTTGATTTCGAATTTAATTTTTTAGTTAGCCGTGATTTTAAACGAGAAGCTTTATTGTCTTTAATAAGATTAGTTTTAGCGGCTTTATCTAATTTTTTATACACGATTTTTAATTGTTCTTTGGCTTCGTTAATTTTATTTAAATCAATCAGTTTTTGTAATTTTTTTATTTCCGCTTTAACAATTTTATTATTTTTCTTATTAATTAAGCGTCTCTTTTCCGATTGTCTCAAAGCTTTTTTAGCAGATTTAGTTATAGGCATATTTTTTATGTTTTTATAATTTTATTATATTTTATTAAAAACAAAAACAATGTCAAATAAAAAAATCTTTTTCAGTTTTTGTTTTAGAAAAATCGCTGTACTTTTTAGTAAATGGCAGTGAAGAATTTCACATTAACTTGGCTGTCATTCTGAGCGTTAAGCCCTGCCCGCCGTAGGCGGGCCCTCATGATGATATAAAAAATCATCGGTTCAGTCAAAAAGCAGGCACGAGAAGCGGACAAGGTAGGCAGGCAAATATAATTAGATACCAAAAAATAATAGTCCTATTGAAAGTTTTGCGATTTCTATAAAATATAATATAATGAAAGTACTTATGGATAAAGAAGAATTGGAACAATTTATTCGTCTTTTACAAAAAGCTCAAAGAATACCTACTTTTTTAATAAGATAAAGCAAATAATCACTAGCTAAAAGGTTATTATAAATTAAAAAAATCTTTAACTTTTATGCCAGAATCATTTGAAAAACATTTTGCTCAAAAGGAGGAAAAAGAAAAATCTCCCGAAAAAATCAAAGAGGAGAAAGGTTTAGCATTGGCAAGAGAAATTAAAGAAATTGAAGAAAAGATGAAGAAAGAAGGAGAAACAATTGAAGATTATCAAAGAAAAATTGAATTATTAAACAAAATTGAAGCTCTTTATGAAAACGAAACAGAAGAAAGAGATTATGAATCTGAAGTTAAAACAATTGTTGCTAATCTTGAAAAAGCCTTAGAACAAGGAGCT
>JAAZHW010000010.1 GCA_012510515.1 Parcubacteria group bacterium | reverse complement strand
TGTGGATGGGATTCTTCGTTTCACTCAGAATGACGCCCTCACCGATGTCATCCTGAACGCAGCCTGCCCGCCGAGGCGGGTGAAGGATCCCTCGGCTTTCAAGAATAAAAAACTACTGGGATTTTTAAAAAATTCCAGTAGTTTTTTATTTAATTTTTTCTTTTATCTTATTACAATCATTTCTAACATTTCTTGAAAGGCTTTTTCGCTTGTCGCTATAACAAAATATTCATTATAGAAACTATAATAAAATTCTGCTCCACTAGAAAATTTAATATATCTAACATTATTTATAACACCAATGGCTTTAGAATTAAAAGTTCCTTCTGGATTTCCTACGTTTTGAAGATATTGCGATGATAAAATTTCAGGTTTTTTTTCAATCAAATTTTCAAAAGCTAAAGAAAAACGTCCCCTCAACCCCGATAGAGCAAAAGCATTTAAATTTTTAGCATCTATTTTTGCAACATAAGCAATTGATTTTTGAGAAATATCATCGGAATAAATAATAAAAGAAAAATCTTTTTCCCATTTGGGTTGGTCACTAAAAGAAATACCGCTAAAATTATTAAACAATAATTTTAATATATTTTCAGCGCTAATAAAATTTCTATCACTATCAACAAAAACAATTTCTTTTATTGTCTGGGATTGGGTTAAATTATTGAATTGTTGAACTAAAATTTTTTCAAAATCACTCAAAGTTAAATTAAAAGACACAAACTCTCTTTGGCCATTAAAATTATTTAACAAAGAAACATATTCTGGCATTGATGTAGGAGAAGTAGAAACTTCTGGATTGGCTGGTTTATTTTTAAATAGAAAAAATCCAACAATTAATCCCAAAACTATAATAGTACCAATTACCGTAAAAATAATTTTATTTTTATGAGAAGAATTTTTTTCCGGAGTAATTTCGGTTGAAAAAAAAGTAACAGCTTCTTGATTATTTTTTTGAATAACCTCCTCTAAATCATGTCCTAAGATTTTGCCACTCGTCAAACCACCGCCACTTTTTCTCATGTCTTCAACATCAGTTTCCAGTGTTCTAATTTTTATTTGAGATGGGGGTTTTCTTTGGATTTCTGCCATATTATATTAAATTATAATAATTTTTTAAAAAATTAAAAGTTTTTTAAACGGAAAATGTTTTAACAATTTCTAAAACCGCGCCAAAAACAAGAAAAATAACTATAAGAATTCTTATTGGATTAGAAATTTTTATAGAAAAAGGAGGTGTTTGGTCGCCTTTTTCTTGAGCTTTTTTATGAATTAAAAAATTTAAAAGACTTTCGATTCCCAAAATAGCCGCGCCTAAAAAACCAGTGATTGTAATAAAATTATTAACTCCTAAAAAATAAAATGAAATTGGCAAAAAAAGAGGAAAAAACCAAGCTAATCCATTTTTAAAATGTAAATCAAATTTTAAAGTATTTTTAAAACTTAAAGCTAAAATAAAATAAGAAGTAATAATTAAAAATATGCCAAGTAAATTTGTAGCCATACCCAAGATATAATTTTTTTCTATCAGTTGAGGAATAACATCAAAACTAATATTATTTAATCCCAAAATACCAACCACTCCCAAAACAAACATTAAATAAATTATAGCAGGAATAATACTTCCCCAAACAAGAGGTTTTTTAAAATTAACTTCTTGAGGAGTTAATTTTTTTCTAGAAAAATAATTATAAATTTCTGGCACAGCCGATCCACCGGATAAAGCAAAAAGTAAAACCCCATAAGGTAAAAACATTTGGGAATAATTAACATAATTTAAATCGGCAAAATTTATATTAGGAATTCCCAAAACAAAGAAAAAAACAACAAGAATTATTATTAAAATTAAAGCAATGGATTCGCCTAATCCTATTAGCTTAATTCCTAAAAGAACTCCTAAAGACCCTAAAAACCAAAAAATTAAAACTGCTTTAGTTAAATCAATAGGATAATTAATAGTTTGGGAAAAATTTTGAATAAACTGTCCGCCCAAAATTAAATAAGCCAATAAAGATCCTCCAATACTAATAAAAGTTGTTACAGTAACTAATTTTTTTGCCCAAGGCCCAAGGTATATTTCTGCTAATCCAACAAAACGATGTTCCCCTTTTGTTCTTAAAAGCGATTCACCATAAACCAAATGAGTGCATGTAGAAATAATAGTGATAAAAATTAAATAAAAAACAAAAACGGGCAAACCGCTTTGAACAAACACATAGGGCAAACTGAAAATAGCAGCACCTAAAATGGTGCCAGCTAAAATCATTGAAGCAGAAAATTGATTTTTAATTTTTGTGAATAAACTCATCTGTTTTTTCTATTTTCTTTTCTATACGATTTTCAAAAATTTGAAAAATTATTAAAACAATTATTACCAAACAAGCAGTAATAGTAGCCAAACTATATAATCGCAAACCTACTGCTATACCAATAGCGGCTGTTATCCATAAAGTAGTGGCCGTTGTAATACCTCGCACTTTTGATTTTTGATAAATAATAACCCCCGCGCCAATAAAACCAACTCCGACAACAATTTGAGAAATGATTCGGGAAGGGTCAAAAGAAACACCGGGTATTCCTTGATAACGAAAAGCCAGCACTTCAGAAATAATAGTAAAAATTGTTGCTCCTAAAGAAACTAAAGCATAAGTTCTGAAACCAGCTGGCTTTTTAGATATTTCTCTTTCTAAACCAATTAACGAACCCAAAAAAAGAGAAACTAATAATTGTTCTAAAATAATTAAATTTTCGGCCATTTTTTAATTAGTTTTATTCGACTAAATAAACTTCATTGCCGTCATGAATTTTTCCGTCTACTTTTAATCCTACCTCATCTCCTTTTTGAGCTTTATTTATTGGTTCGCGATTTATCTGGAGAGAGGCAACTTCTTGTTCAAATAAATCGTTATTTAAATGATCACGAAAAACAATTTTATCTCCCACTTTCAAAGGAGCGCTTAATTTTATTGCTGCTACACTAATTTTATCAAAATAATGAGAAACTATTCCGATTAATTTTCCTTTGTTTTGATTTTTTTCAGGCTTAATATTCTTTATTACTTTTGGAGTTGCTTTACTAACTTTTTTTGTATTTTTCTTTACTGTCTTTTTTGCTCCTCCTTTCTTTGAAATAACTTTTTTCATTGGTTTTTTGCTCACTTTACTAGTTTTTTTAGCCACTCCTTTTTTAACAACTTTTTTGACGGTTTTTTTATTACTTGCTTTTTTAACAATTTTTTTATTTATTTTGGGTTTTTTAGAATTTATTTTTTTCATATTTATTTTTTTATAAAACGACCTTTGATTTTAAATTTTGTTTAATAAATTTATTCTTCTTTTTCTTTAAGAATCATCTCTATTAATTCTTCTACCAAATTTTTAGGATTGCTATCAAAAATAACATTGCCCGGACCTCGATCAGCTTTTTTTATAATTTCTGGCAGCATATCACTAATTCCTCCGCTCCCTTCTAAAACACCTGTAATTTTATTTTCTTCAAAAGCAATAGTAAACTCATTGAGCGTACCTATTCTTCCACAAATAACAATAACGGCATCGGCCGCTCGAGTTAATAATAAATTACGCCCCGCATATCCGGCACCAGTATAAATAATAAGATCGTGATAATCAATTGGCAAATGATATTTTTTAAGATGTTCTTTTTCCGAAATAGCTGGCGACAAACCAACAACAATTCCATTAGCTTGTTTGGCTGCTTTTGCCACCCAATAAGGAGCGCCTGTAGTCGCTCCAGTAACAACAATGCAATCGTGTTGGACTAATTCTTCACCCAATTGCATCGCTACTTCCATTGCTTTAGTGCTACAATGCCCTGTTTCAGCAGCGCCAGAAATAGCAATTTTAATTTTTGGCCTAAATATTTCTATCATATAGTTTAATTATAATATAAAAATTTTTGATTTCAAAATATAAAAATAAAAATATTTTAATTTTTTGTCCGCCCAGCAGGACTCGAACCTGCAACCGTTTGCTTAAGAGGCAACTGCTCTTCCAATTGAGCTATGGGCGGAAAAATTAAAATTATAAAAAATTATTTTTATTTTTAATATTTGTTTTAATTTTAACCTTAATTATTTTATCGTCAATTTTTTAATTTAATTTTTATTATTGTGCCCCCGGGAGGATTCGAACCCCCAATTCCAGTTCCGAAGACTGGCGTGATATCCATTTCACCACGAGGGCAATTAAAAAATGCATTTCTAATTTAGCATTTTTTCTTTAAAAATTCAATCTTTAAAATTATTTTAAATACAATCTCTCACTCTGTCATTTTAAGGGTTTGCCCGCCTATTCGGCGGGCAAACAAAGCCCCTGCCTGCCGGTAGGCAGGGCTAACGCTCAGAATGACCATGGGGGTTCGCTGTGCATGGGATTCTTCCCTAACGTTCAGAATGACAACCCCACTCTGTCATCCTGAGGGGCTTCAGCCCCGAAGGATCCCATGGCTTTCAGTAAAAATCATCAATCATTGCTGTGGATGGG
>JAAZHW010000009.1 GCA_012510515.1 Parcubacteria group bacterium | reverse complement strand
TCCTACGCCAATACCATAGCAACCCATAATTACTGGCTTTTTTTGTCCATCACGGTCAATAAAATAAGCTCCGATACTTTCACTATATTTTGTTCCTAATTTAAAAATATTTCCTACTTCTACTGTTTTTTCTTCTTTTAAAATTCCGCCACAATTTGGACATTTTTTCTTACCACTAACCTCTCCTAATTCTTTGTTTTGGGCAAAACCACATAACTCACACAAAACTGTTATATCTTCACCGGCTGACGTTTTAACCATAAATTCATGAACATTTTCTTCCGTAAAACCAGCGCCAGAAGATTCTACCGCAAAAGCTTTTAAGCCACAGCGACTAAAAATTTTTAAATAAGATTTTTTTACTTCTTCATAATAATTATCAAGGTCTTGCCTACTACTATGAAAACTATATAAATCCTTCATCATAAACTCTTTGCCTCGTAATAATCCCGATTTAGCTCGAGGTTCATCGCGAAATTTATTTTGAATTTGAAAAATAGCCTTAGGTAAATCACGATAAGTAAAAATATTTTTTCGGCATAATTCAGTAATTAATTCTTCGTGGGTAGGACCTAAAACATAATCTTTACCAGAACGATCTTTAATTTTCATTAATGCATCACCAAAAGATTCCCATCGTCCTGTTTTTTCCCACAATTCTTTGGGCATTAATACCGGTAAAAAAATTTCTTGTCCGCCAATCGCTACCATTTCCTCTCGAATAATTTGTTCAACCTTTTTATACACTCGCCAACCTAAAGGCAGATAAGAAAAAACTCCGGCCATTACTTTATCAACAAAACCTGCTCGAATTAAAAATTTTGCATTTATAGAAACTTCATCTTTGGGAAAATCTCGATTTATTTGGGAAAAGAGTTTTGATTGTAACATATATTTTTTATTCTATAACAATTTTAATTTTTTTCAAATTTTTATCCAAATAATTGATAGAGTGACGAATTTCTTTTAGAAATTCATCAGCGCTAACATTAATTGTTTTTTTTCTTACCAAAAGCCATGAAAGCCTTCGCCTGCCTGCCGGTAGGCAGGAACTGAAGGCCCGCCTACGGTGGACAGGCTACGTTCAGAATGACAACCTCCATTTTGTCATCCTGAGGGCCTCTGCCCGAAGGATCCCTCGGCTTTCAGCATTATGCAACTATTACTGCATTGCGTGGGATTCTTCCTTGCCCGCCGTAGGCGGGGCTTCGCTCAGAATGACATTGGGCAAAAACGTAGCCAGAAATTATTGAGTTAAACAAACGGTGGCGGCGAAATTTTTTTAAAATTTCGCCGCCACATTTTTTACTATATTTTTTATCGTATATTTTTTAATTTTATTTTACCAACTTCATTATGTCATTAAAGGTAACAAAAACAAACAATCCCATTAAAAGCACAAAACCAATAGAATTAATTAAATTTTCTGTTTTTGCCGGAATAGCTTTGCCTCGAATTTTTTCAATCAAAATTGAAAAAATTCGCGCTCCATCAAGGGCCGGAAAAGGAATTAAATTTATTGCCGATAAATAAATTGATAAAGTCGCCAAAAATTGCAACAAATAACCAATACCATTTTTTACTATATTACTACCCAACGCAACAATCCCCACCGGACCAGCTACTTCTCCTATCATTTGCCCTTCTACAATTAAACTTTTTAAAAATATAAATAAAGAAATAAAAACATTAACAAACATCATTAATCCGTTTTTCAATCCTTCCCACAAACTTCTAAAAAAAGAATATTTTAATAAACCAGTGTCACTAATAACAATACCTAATGCGCCTTTTTCTTCAGCTTCAATTCCTTCTCGCGCTACGGCTTTTATTTCTAAAATTTCTTTACCTCTTTCTATTTTTAAATTTAATTCCTTTCCAGCATATTTTTTAGTAAAATTTTGCAAATCTTCTACTTTGGGATTTAAAATTTTGTCTTCATTATTGTAAAAAACTTCTAAAATATAATCGCCCATTTTTAATCCTGCTAATTCAGCTGGGGAATCTTTTTGAACTTCTAATACTGCTAATTTAATATCTTTCATGTTAGGAATTGTCTCTTCTGTTACCACTGCCGGAACACCAATATTAAATCCAATCATTAAAAGAAAAATACCAAAAATTAAATTCATTATGACACCAGCTGCTAAAACTTTTGCTCTTACACCTGGTTTTTTAGCCGAAAAACTTCGCTCTTCATCAATATGTTCACCATTTTCACCATAAATTTTAACAAAACCTCCGAAAGGCAAGGCATTAATAGAATAAATTGTTTCTCCTTTTTTCACTCCCCAAATACGCGGTGGCAAACCAATGCCAAATTCTTCTACCTTTATTCCATTTTTTTTCGCTACCAAAAAATGCCCCAATTCATGGATAATAATTAATATTGCTAAACAAATTATAAAAATTAAAATTGGCATCATAAAATTTGCTTATTTTAATAATAAATAATATTTTTATTTTTCAAAATTTTTTATAAAAAACTATTCAAAAATTTCTTTCTTTTTTTCCTCAATAATTTCCTCTATTATTTTATTAAACTCATCTATTGTTTTTTGTAAATCGTCTTTTATCTTATATTTATCATCTTCGCTTAATTGCTTTTCTTCATACATTTTTTTCGCTTCTTTAATAATTTCATCTCTCAAAAGACGTAATTCAATTTTAGTATCTTCAGATTTTTTCTTAATTAGTTGAAAGATTTGATCTCTTCTTTCTTGTGATAATGGCGGTAAAATTACCCGAATTTGATTGCCTTCAATAATTGTGGAAACACCCAAATTAGCTAATTGAATAGCTTTTTCACAAGCACCAACATTATTTTTATCCCAAACCTGTACAATTAAATTATTGGGTAGATTTACTTGAATTGTTGCTAAATGTTTTAATGGCATAATTGAATTATAAATGGGAATTTCAACTTTAATATTTTCAATTAAAGCCGGGTGAGGACGATTAGAACGAACTCCCATTGTTTCTGTTTTAAAGTTATCCACTATTATTGCCCCCTCTTTTTTGAATTTTTCAATTAATTGATTAATTGACATAAATAAATATTTTAACGACTATAATAATTATAATATAATAAAATGTAAATCTCAAATTTTCATTCTATAATTAGTGATAAAATAGTAGTAAAGTAAATCATCATTTTTTTAGCGTCATCCTGAACCTGCCTACCGGCAGGCAGGCGAAGCCCTGCCCGCCGTAGGAGGGTGAAGGATCCCCTGCCAACTAATAAGCGACTATCTTTAATGTGCGTGGGATTCTTCCCTGCCTACCGGCAGGCAGGGCTAACGCTCAGAATGACTGTTGTTTTTTTAGTGTCATCCTGAACGTAGTGAAGGATCCCTTGGCTTTCAGTAAGAAAAAATAAAAAATTTAATTTTTATTAATGTTTAATAATAAATTTTCGATTTGTAATCGAGAATTTAAATTAGCATACTTTACTCCTTCCAATGTTTTTAATGCTTGATTTAAATTTTTTAAATTATTAAATCCGGAAATATTAGTAATTTTTAATTCTTCTACATTAAAAAAATTTAAAATTTGATCTCGTAAAAGTACTACTAAATTTTCTAAAAAAACCACTGGATCATCTTCTAAAAATTCATCTAAATAAATTTTCAAGGAATCGGTTGATGATATTGTTTCTTTCATTTTTTCCGAAATGCGTTTTTGATAAAAATCATTGGTAATTGGCAATTTAATTATTTTTACTCGTGATAATAGGGTTGGTAAAATTTTACCTTCATCTTTACTGATATAAAATAAAACAGTATTTTTTGGTGGTTCTTCTGTGATTTTTAATAAAGCATTTTGAGCTTCTTCTGATAAATGATCAATAGATTTAATAATAACAATTTTTTCTTCTTCGCTAGATAAATAAATTGATTTTTGAATTTCAAAAATACTTTGAATTGAAGAATTAAAAACTAAAAAATTATTTCTAATTGTTTCATTAATAGAATTTTCTGCATCAACAATATAAACGAATTGAAAATTAGTTATCTTTTTAACTAAATCAAAAACTTTTTCAAAAATAAATTCCTCATCAATACCCAAAAAAAGCCAACCGCCCTCTATCATTTTATTTTCAATAATTTTTTGAAAATATTGTTCAAATTTCATTTTATCTTTTACTCATCAAAGCGCGTTTATAAATATCTAAATGGTCTAAAATAATGCCGGTTCCTTTAGCCACGCAATAAAGCGCATCATCAGCCACAAAAGCATTCACCCCTGTAGTTTTTGTTACAAAATCATCAAGATTTCTTAATAAACCACTACCGCCAGCAATTACAATTCCTTTTTCAATAATATCAGCCGCTAATTCGGGAGGCGTCTCAGAAAATACTGAACGAATTGCCTCGCCAATTTCTTCTAAATTAGAAGATAGCGCTTCGGCAATTTCGTTAGAATTGATAATAACTGATCGTGGTAATCCGCTAGCTAAATCCCTTCCTTTGGCTTCGGTTTCTAATTTATTTTTTTGAGGTAAAGCCGAACCTATTTCTATTTTTATTTTTTCAGCTGTTTGTTCACCAATGGCTAAATTATATCTTTTTTTTATGTAATTAGTAATGGCTTCGTCAAATTTATTACCAGCCACCCTTAAAGATGACCACGAAACAATACCCCCTAAAGAAATAACCGCTATTTCTGTTGTCCCACCACCAATATTAACAATCATATGTCCCGAAGCTGAATTAATAGGGATGCCAGCGCCTAAAGCGGCTAAAATTGGTTCTCGTACTAAATAAACTTCTCGCGCGCCTGCCTCCATAGCAGCATTTATTACTGCTCTTCTTTCGGTTGAAGTAATACCTGCTGGTCCAGAAATAATTAAAGTTGGTTTAAAAAAATTAAAACTACCCGAAGCTTTAGAAATAAAATATTTTAACATTGTTTTAGTTATTTTATAATCAGCAATTACTCCATCTTTTAATGGCCGATAAGCTCCTATATCATGGGGCGTTCTCCCCAACATTTCTTTTGCTTCTTTTCCAACAGCTAAAACTTTATTATCATTTAAATCATAAGCAACGATGGTTGGTTCAAAGATAATCACTCCTTTTTTAGGAATAAAAACTAAAGTATTTGTTGTTCCTAAATCAATTCCTATTTTTCTAATAAACATAATTTTATTAATTTATTTATTTTTTATTCAACGACAATTCTTTTAATACGAGCACCGATATTTTGTAAACGTTTTTCTATTTTTTCATATCCCCTATCAACTTCTTCAATGCCAAAAATTTGACTTTTTCCTTTGGCAGCAAGAGCGGCAATAATGACTGTAGCTCCAGCACGTAAATCAAAACTTTTTATTTTAGCGCCATAAAGAGGTGTTGGTCCCGAAACTAAAATTCGATGAGGATCACAAAGAAAAATTCTTGCTCCCATTTGATTTAATTCATCCACGTATCTAAATCTTCCTTCAAATAACGTATCAAAAATTAAACTTTCCCCCTTTGCTTGAGTGGCCATCACTGAAAAAATTGCTTGTAAATCTGTGGGAAAACCCGGATATGGCAAAGTTTGAATTTTAGCTGATTTTAGAGAACTATTTTTTCCTTCTATAAAAACACTGTTATTTTTAATTTTATAACAAACACCCATTTTTTTCAAATTTCGAAAAACCATTTCCAAATGATTAACCAAAACATTACTGATTTTTAAATCACTTTTAGTAGAAGCGGCTAAACTAAAAAATGTTCCCGCTTCAATATAATCTGGCCAAATTGTATGTTCTACTCCTTTTAAATGTTTTTTTCCTTTTATAATAATTGTATGAGTGCCTAATCCTTCAACTTCTGCGCCCATTGCTTTTAAAAATTCTCCTAATTCCTGAATATGCGGTTCAGCAGCTGCTAAATGAATTTCGCTTTTACCATCAATTTTCGCCATTAGCATCATTAAATTTTCTGTTGCTGTCACACTAAATTCATTTAAATAAACAATGTTCGGCTTTATTTTATTTAGCGCTTTTAAATGGTATGTTTCCGAATTTTTTTCTGACAAAATCAATTTTATTCCTAAATCAGCAAAACCTTCAAAATGAGCATCTAAACTGCGAGCACCAATATGACACCCACCGGGTTTGGCAATTTTCAACTCACCATTTCTTACTAATATTGGACCGGCAATTAAAATAGAAGCTCTAATTTTTTTTACCAGAACTATATCTGCATTACTATTAATATTTTTGGCTTGAATTTTTATTGTTTTTTTATCCAGCCATTCTACTTCTGCGCCTAAATTTTTTAAAATTTCAATCATTACCAAAACATCAGTTAATAAAGGAATATTTTTAATAATACAAGGTTCATCTGTTAAAAGACAAGCCGGTAAAATTGCTAAAGCGCTATTTTTACTACCGGAAACTTTTATTTCACCGCTTAATTTTTTTCCACCTTCAATTTCAAAAATTTCATTCATTATCTATATTAAAATCAAAAACTATAAAAAGTCAAAAAGATGGATGTTTTACATATTAAAATATCACTGCTGTTTTTTAGTGTCATCCTGAACGTAGCCTGCCCGCCGAAGACGGGGCTGGCGCTCAGAATGACAGTTAATTTTCAATGTCATCCTGAACGCAGTGAAGGATCCCTCGGCTTTTAGCATTATGTAACTATCACTGCTGTGCGAAGGGATTCTTCCCCGCCCGCCGTAGGCGGGCAGGGCTTTTGACGTTCAGAATGACATCAAAAATATTGTCATTTTGAAATTTTTATTCCAAGATTAGAATTTTTAATTATAATTTCTCTTTTATTTTTATCCTGAATTTTAAATTTAATCCAAACAGTATTTGAAGGTAATAATTTTTTAATTCTTTCCGGCCATTCAATAAATATAAGATTTTTAGGATTTTTGATTATTTCTTTAAATCCTAAGGTAATAATTTCTGACGGATCATTTAAACGATAACAATCAATATGATAAAATTTCGAAAAATTAGAATTTTTAGATAAAGCAAAATCTTTTACAATAACAAAAGTTGGACTAAGAATTTTTTGTTTTATTTTTAGAGCTTTAGCCACTCCCTGAATAAAAGTTGTTTTCCCTGCCCCCAAATTTCCTTGAAGAGCAAAAATATGAGGAGGAGAATATTTTTTATCTGATAATGTTTTTACTAATAATTCGGCAACTTTTTGAGTTTGAATTGACGAATCAGTAATAATTTTTATTGATGTTGAATTCATGTTAATTTAATTATAATTAAAAAAACTAATATCTCAAACTTTTCTCTAAAATAAATAAAATTTGAGATTTAAATTTTATTATTGTATATTTATCATATGAATCTTATTATTGTTGATTCCCATGCTTTAATTCATCGCTGTTATCATGCTTTGCCAAATTTAACCACTCCAAAAGGTGAACCAATCGGCGCTGTTTATGGAACAGTTCGAATTATTTTTAAGGTTATCAAAGAATTAAAACCTGATTATTTAGTAGCTTGTTTTGATTTGGCTGAACCAACTTTTAGACATATTAATTATAAAGAATACAAAGCTACTCGACCAAAAACCGACGATAGTTTAATTTCTCAATTTGATAAAGTAAAACAATTTTTTGACGCTGCTAAAATTAAACACTTTGAAATGCCCGGCTTTGAAGCCGATGATTTAATTGGCACTTTGGTTAAAAAATTTTCTTCAGAAAAAAATTTAAAAATCATCATCTTAACTGGCGACCTAGACACTCTTCAATTAGTTGATGATGATAAAATAGTTATTTATACCATGAAAAAAGGTATTCAAGACACTATAATTTATAACGAAAATCAAATAAAAGAACGTTATGGACTTTTACCTAGTCAAATTGTTGACTTTAAAGCCTTAAAGGGCGATCCATCAGATAATATTATTGGCGTCAAAGGTATCGGAGAAAAAACAGCCATTGAATTAATTAAAGAATTTGGTTCTTTAGAAAATCTTTATCAAACAATAGAAAATGAAAATTTTGTAAACAATTCTAAATCTAAACTTATTAAACCCAAAACTCTTCAATGTTTAATTGAGCAAAAAGAACAAGCTTTTTTTAGTAAATATTTAGCCACTCTTGATTGTAATGTTTCTATAGAAGTAAAACTTGACGATTTAAGATTCAAAAATATTAATAAAAATGACCTCATTCCTTTATTTAAAGAATGGAAATTTGAAAGTCTTTTAAATCAACTTGATGATTCTACCAATAATTCCAAGCAACAATTAATAAATAATTATTCTCAAAATAATAAATCGATTAATTGGGAAACACAAGAAAAAATAAATAATTTTTCTAATAAAGAAGCTATAATTAGTATTAGAGATAATCAAATCGAAATTCTTGTTGATAATCATTTTTTTCAGTTACCCCAAAACGAACAATCTATAAGCCAAATTAAAAATCTTTTTTTAGTCGGTTATGATTTTAAAAATTTAATAAAAGAGTTAAAAACAACTGATTTATCATTAAAACACGACATAAAAATTGCTCAGTGGGTTTTAAACTCTGAATTAAAAGATTATTCTTTATCCCGAATTTGGCAAATAATCTTTAAAACCTCCCTTCCTAATATTTCTTCGTTAGAAATTATTCAAAAAATTAAAGATCATCAAATAAAAAAAATAAACGAATTATCACTCCAAAAAGTTTTTTCAGAAATTGAAATGCCATTAATTAATATTTTGGCCAAAATGGAAATGAATGGAATCAAAATTGATCCTAACTATTTTTATGATTTAACCAAAAAAATTAATCAAGAAATTAAAAATTTAGAAGAAGAAATTTTTTCTATCAGCAATGTTAAATTTAACATTAATTCACCAAAACAACTTTCTGATGTTTTGTTTAATCAATTAAATATTAAAAATGGCAATAAACGTTTAATTAAAACCTCAACGGGTTTGTTTTCCACTCGAGAAAATGAATTAATAAAAATAAAAAACACTCATCCTATAATACCCTTAATTCTTCAATATAGAGAATTAATGAAATTAAAAACTACTTATTTAGAACCATTACCCCGCTTAATGGATAAAAATTCTCGTATTCATACCACCTATAATCAAACAGGTACATCAACCGGCCGACTTTCTTCAGAAAATCCTAATCTTCAAAATATTCCCGCCAAAGGTGATTGGGCAAAAAAAATTAGAGGTGGTTTTGTAGCCGAAAATGGGTATCAGTTTATTAGTTTTGATTATTCTCAAATTGAATTACGAATTGCCGCTTTTTTATCTCAAGATCAAAAAATGATAAAAGCTTTTTTAAACAATGAAGATATTCATTCTTTAACAGCGGCTGAAATAAATAATACAAATATTGATAAGATAACACCAGAAATGCGACGTCAAGCTAAAACTTTAAATTTTGGCGTTCTTTATGGAATGGGAGCAAAATCTTTTAGTGAAACAGCTCAAATTTCTAAAGATGAAGCTAAAAAATTTATTGATGAGTATTATCATGATTTTTATAGTATTAAAGATTGGCAAGAAAAAACAATTTCCGAAGCAAAACAAACTGGTTATGTTAAAACTTTAACTGGCCGTCTACGTTGGGTTTGGGACTTAATGTCCGGTAATCAAAAATATCGCAGCTTAGCTGAAAGAGAAGCTATTAATTTTCCTATTCAAGGATTAGCTGCTGATATTATTAAAATCGCTATGATAAAAATTGATAACTTTCTTCAAAAAGAAAAAAAGGAAAATGATATTCGTTTAATTTTACAAATTCATGATGAATTAATTTTTGAAGTAAAAAATGATTTGATTGATTGGACACAAAAAAATCTTACCC
>JAAZHW010000008.1 GCA_012510515.1 Parcubacteria group bacterium | reverse complement strand
TTCTTTTATTTTTTGAGATGGCAAATTTTGAGATTCTTCTAAAATTTGTAAAATCTTTTTTTCATCATCATCGCCGGCTAAACGATTAATAGAAATTTTTTGGCATTTAAGACATTGATGAATTAACATTAATTCTCCTTGGCGTTTTTCCTTGTATTTATTTATTCCTTCTTGTTTAAAAGTTAGAGCTAAAGGTTTCATTAAACCTTGGCACTTTGCTTTTCTGTCGCCAGTTTTTAAATCAACGTGTTTAGACCATAAACAAAATGGACAATGATTTCGATGGGCAGTGCCAATAAGAGGTGAATAAAAAACCATTTTTCCGCAATTCAAACACTTAAACTTTTGTTCTTCTTTTGTCTTTTGTTTAACTTTTTGATTAGTCTTGTTTTTTAATTTTTTATTTATTTTTAACATTTTTAGTATTATAATTTAAAAATAAATAATTAAAAAATTTTTTATTGACTTCTTTATTTGTTTTTTATAATCTTTATATGATGAGTAGTAGGTAAAATAAATAATTTGCGCCCTTAGCTCAGTGGTAGAGCGTTTCGTTGACATCGAAAAGGTCAGAGGTTCAATCCCTCTAGGGCGCACGTAAATATTACTTGTTTGTAAATAGATTTATTTATGATAAATAGATGAGCTTTAAAGAAGTGGCGGCGAAATTCTAAAAGAATTTCGCCGCCACCACAATTTATTTCATTCAAAACAATTTTTTAATTTTATTAATAACAAAAGCCAAAATTTTTATTATCTAAAAAATACAATTGGAAAAATAAAAATAGAGTTTAAAATAATAATAATGAAAAAAATTGAAATTGTTTTTGAAAATGATGATTTTTTAGTTATAAACAAACCAGCTGGTGTTTTAGTGCATGCTGTCAAATCTAATCAAAAAAGTTTAGTTGATTGGTTAATTAAACGTTATCCTAAAATTAAAAATGTTGGTGAAGATAAAAACCGGCCGGGAATCGTGCATCGATTAGACAAAGATACTTCTGGTCTTTTGATTATTGCCAAAAATAATAAAAGTTTTTTTTATTTCAAAAATCTTTTTCAGAATCGTAAAATTAAAAAAGGTTATATTGCTTTAGTTTACGGTAAATTTAATGAAAAAACCGGTTTAATTGATAAGCCAATCGGAATTGTTAAATCATCGGTTAAACATTCTACCGCTTCAAAAAAGATGAAAAATCTAAAAGAGGCAATTACAAAATACGAAGTAATAAAAAGTTGGCAATGGGAAGACGAATTTTTTTCTTTGTTAAAGGTTTTTCCCCAAACAGGTCGGACCCATCAAATTAGAGTGCATTTAGCAAGTATTGGTCATTCAGTAGTGGGCGATAAAATTTATGGTCGAAGAAAACCAAAAATAGAAAGCCGTTTATTTTTACACGCTTTTTTATTAGAATTTAAGCTGCCTAATGGAGGTATTCTTCGTTTGGAAAGTGATTTGCCTGATGATTTAATTCAGATTTTAGAAAAAATAGAGAATTAGAGAGTACTTTTTTATTTATTTGACAAAAGTTAATAAAAATATCATAATATAATTGTTCTTTAACAATTTAAAATAATAATTAAAAAATCTACAACATGGAAAAAAAAGAATTTTTATTCAGCGGTGTGCTGTTTAATAATGCACTATCAAATGCATTATTTTTTATTAATTTAAATTGTTTGGGGGAAATTGTAATCCCGCAGGCAGTGTTTGATGAAATTGACTCAAAGGCTGATTATCATCTACTATCAAATTTTGGCGAGACTCAGACGAGTCAAGCTAAAAGGAAAAAAAGGTAAATTATAAAAGCCATTAAAATATGGCCTATGCATTTCTTATTTAATCTTGTTTAGAAAGGAGGAAAGAAAAATGAAAAAATTTCGGTGGATTTTAATTCCGCTCAGCTTGTTAATACTTTTAACAAGCTATTATGTCTCCTTAAGTATTAATGATAATATAAGGTTTTTCCAAAATACCAATATTATCATTATTAACACTACGCCATATACGTTTGATGTATTGGCGGATGGCAGGAAAGTTGGTACGATTGAATCTTATGACAATATTTCCGTTTCTTTAGGGAGCGGAAATAGTTATGGCTCCAAAGTAGCCATAAGTATTATAGCGAAGGATTTCGCTTATACTGAAAGGATATGGGATCATTCCCTTGTTGGAAAACATTTTTATATATTCACGATGCGTCAAGATGAGTATCGTATATGGGTTGAGCGAAATTAGAATGAAAAATATAGGACTCTTTAAAAAAAGAGTCCTTTTTTGTTTTATTTATTGGTGAGTGGTGGCGGCGAAATTCTAAAAGAATTTCGCCGCCACTTAATTAAATAATTTTTAAAATAAGTATTTATTAGTCTAATTTTAAAAAATCGGATATTGCTGTTGTTTTTTAATGTCATCCTGAACGAAGTGAAGGATCCCGTGCCAACTAATAAACAACTATCTTTAATGTGCGTGGGATTCTTCACTTCGTTCAGAATGACCGCAGAGATTTGCTGTGGATGGGATTCTTCTTTACCCGCCGTAGGCGGGGCTTCGCTCAGAATGACACTTGGTTTAGTGGATAAGCGCGCTGGGTAAAAACGTAGCCAGAAGTTATCGAGTTAAACAAAACGGCTTTTAATAATAATCAACAAAATAAAGGCAAATGAGTTATTTATTAAAGTGGATATTTTAATTTATTATTGGACTTATATAAAAATTTTATTAATATTAAAAATACTAATAATAAAAATTTATGAATAATGACAAGAAAGAATTAAATTTAAATATTGTTAAACGTCCGCCGATTGTTGTGGTAATGGGTCATATTGATCA
>JAAZHW010000007.1 GCA_012510515.1 Parcubacteria group bacterium | reverse complement strand
GCTTTCAGCAATAATCAGCAATCATTGCTGTGGATGGGATTCTTCATTTCATTCAGAATGACAGCCAAGTTAACATGGAATTCTTCTTTACCCGCCTAAGGCAGGCCTGCCTGCCTTAGGCGGGCCTGCCTATCAACGGACCAACGCTCAAAATGATACATCAAAAATAGTATTATATAATATTGAAATTTACATTTTTTTATGTTATAATATTAATATAAACAAATCTTAATATAAAGGTCGGTTTTATTAATATCTTTAAAAATATGGATCTAATTCCTTTCAATCCATTTAAAAATATTGAACAGTGGTTTGAAGATGATGATTGGGCATTACCTGTTATTTCACCTTCATCTCTTAAAGAACCCGCTATGGATATTTATCAAACCGACAAAGAATTAATTGCAGAATTAAATTTACCTGATTTTAATCCAGAAAAAATTGATATTTCAGTAAAAAATCAGGTTTTAATCGTTAAAGGCGAAAACGAAAAAAAGGAAGAAGAAAAAAAGAAAAATTATTGGCGAAAAGAAATTCGTCGAGGTTCTTTTGAAAAAATAATTCGCTTACCAATAGAAGTTGATGAAGATAAAATTGAGGCTGATTATGATAAAGGTATTTTGAAAATAGTAATGCCCAAAAAAAATCCTTCTTCAACCAGCGAAGAAAAGAAAATTAAAGTAAAAACAAAAGAAAATGCCTAAAAAAGTACTACTAGCTTTTCTTGTTATCACAATTGGAATTATAATAATAGCATTAAATTTTAGTCCCATCCCCATTCCAGTGCCGGGAATTAGTTCTAACAATTCCTCAAAAAATTCTAATATTACAACCGCTTATCCCACTTACTATTCTGGACCAAGACCAGAAACAGTAATTGTTAATGGACCCAAAGATGGAGAAATTATTTCTAATACACCGGTTGTAACCTTTCAATTTGTGGCTATTTGGAATGGGGATTTTCGTAATATAATTTTTGAGACAAAAATTGATGAAATAGACAAAGATTGGCAGATAAGTTCAAGCAATAGTCGCACTATTCAATTATTACCGGGTGAACATATTTATCATTTTTCTGTTCGAGCTAAAACCAAAGATGGAATAGAAGATTATACACCAGCTTCAAGAAAGTTTATTGGAAAAATCTCTTCAGAGGTTGGTCAAATAAAAATTACCTCTATATTAAATTCTTATCCTCAAAAATTAGTTTTATATAATTATGGCAATGATATAAATATTTCTAATTGGACTATTGAATCTTCTTTTAAAAAAATAACTATTTCTGATGGAGTAAAATTATTTCGTCCTGATAATAAAATGATTTTTGAAGATATCGTTTTAAAAAATGGAGATTATCTTTATTTAATAGGTAAAAAAAGTCCTCTAAATTTTAATTTTTATTTAAATCGTTGTTTTGGTTATTTGACTAATGCTTACGATTTTAACTTTATTTTTCTCAAAGATTGTCCTCGTCCCAATCAAACAGAAATTTCTTATTTTTCTAACGAGTGTCAATTTTTTATTAATAACCTAAATGCTTGTCAAATACCTTCTTCAAATGATATTAATCATTTTAATAACGACCCAGTCTGTCAACAATTTCTAAATGATTATTATGGTTATAATGCTTGCGTTAATCGCTATCAGTATTCTGATAATTTCTTTAAAAAAGAGTGGTATGTTTTTGCTAATGAACAATTTGCCGATTTTAATCACGATAAAATAATTTTAAAAGATGCAACCGGAGCTATCGTTGACGTTTATCAATATTAATTAATTTTATTTATTTGTCCTTGTAGCTCAATGGATAGAGCAATCCCGTCCTAAGGGAGAGATGCGGGTTCAACTCCTGCCAAGGACACTAAAAATAACAATACCCGCTAAAAGCGGGTATTGTTATTAAATTTTAGATAATAAAAACCCATCATTAGAGAGTATCTTCTCCTATAATAGTACCTATTATTCTGGTAATACTAAAGGCTAAAACAGCAACTACAATAGCAATAGCAGCATACATTAGCATATTGGTTGCTTTTTTGACTTTATCTTGACTTCCGGACGAAGTTAAATATTGAAAAGCCGCTATTAAAACAAAAATTATGGCTACTATTATAAAAATAGCATAAACCCATGTAATAACATTACGAATCACATCCAACCATTCATTTGCGTCGCGTGCCGCAGGAGTATTATATGTACCTACACCTGTAGATATAATCTCAGCATCAGCAGAATTAATTAAACCAACCATTGGTACTACGCTTAAAATTAAAATACTAATTATTACAGCGATATTGGAAATTTTTTTCATTGTTTTATTTTTTATCGACCTTTTTAAAATTTTTATTATTTATTCACCTAAAACATTGGTAATAATAGTGGAAACGCTAAAAGATAAAATAGCTACTACTACAGCAATGGCCGCATACAAAATTTGATTTCTAGCTTTTTTAATCTTATCAGTATTATCACTGGAAGTTAAAAAAGTAAATGCTGCCATTAACACGAAAATCACCACTATTGCCAAAAGAATTCGATACATCCACGAAGTAATATTGCCAATGATAGTTAAAATATCATCTATACTACTAATTTGAATTGATTCTGCTTCCGTGTTTTGATTTGTGTTTGATTGAGCAAAAACTGGTAAAGCCAAGCCCATTATTATTATATTTATTATTAAACTAAATATTAAAACTTTATTTTTCATAAATTTATTTTGCTAATTGATTAATTAAACTTATTAAACTAGAAACACTAAAAACACTAATTATAGCTAAAGCCACACTTGTCCAGATAAAAACTTTATTGGCTTTTTTAATATTATCCGGTGTACCAGTTCCCATTAAAAAACCTCCGTATAAAAACATAATAATCGCTATCGGACCACCAATCAATAAAAGATATCGCTCTATAACTTGAAGTAAAGATGAAACATTATTAGCTTCTTCTATCGTTTTAATACTAAAGCTAAACAATCCTTCAATTATCATTATTACTGCCAGTCCAACCACCGCATAAGTTAAAGCATCTTGACCTTGTTTTATTTTTTTAGGATCACCCCCGGCGCTCATTAAAAGAATAGCACCCCACATTGTCATAATAGCTGTTAGAGGTACGGCTAAATCTAAAAACCAACTAATTATTTTTTGCCCAAAACCAGTAATAGTGGCTCCACCTAAAGGATCGTAAAGTTCCGCGTCTGTAGATGTAGATTCCGGAACCGCTCTAACAACTCTAACAATCGGAAGCGATGAATAAATTATTAAAATTAATCCTATTAATAGTGTAAAAAAGAAAATGATTCTCGTCAAGTTATTTTTTTCAATTTTAAACACTTTTTTAATCATTTTTTTACATTTTAATTATTTTATTAGTTAGCTTAATGATAGCCTCATAACTTAAAGAATAACCCAAAATTAAAATAATGACAATATTTACAACTAGCATCATAAGTAATTAATACTCCAATCAATACCGATGTTAATGTTTTTTTAGCTGATTCTAAATTTTTAGAATTGCCCTGCAAAATAATCATTTTTATCCCTCCAAATATTGTAAACCCTATTGCTGCATAAAAAGCTAAACTTCGTAATAATTTAAAGACGTTGGCTATAATTTGTAAAACATCTTGAAATTCACATTGTCTAAAATCTAAATAAGATTTTTTTATTCCAGACATTATTCCTTTTTCGCTAACAGCATTTATTTCGGTATTCACTGGTTTTTGTTAAGCTTAAACTGAGGCCGAAAATGATAAAAACATCCCCAAAAAATAAAGATTATTAAAAATAATAAAATAATTTTGATTTCTTTTTTAAACATTTAATTAGAAGTATTTATCATTTTGGCCGCTTGGCCTAAAGCATTTCTTATATTTGTTCTACCAGAAATTATTGATTCTAACATGCTTCTTAAAATTTGATAATTTTTCTCTGGATTTAATTGAAACCAGGTTTTAGCTGTTAAAGCTTGCTCGCAAAATACTCCTAATTTTTCGTCTGTTTTACAACTTTGGATTAAAACTCGATTAGCCGCTGGCCTAAAAGTATTGTTTAAATAATCAACCGCTCCTTCGTTGATTAAATAATATATAAAATTCCAAGCGGCTTGAGGATTTTTAGAAATTCCCGAAACACCATAAACCCAATAATCAGCATAATTTTGTTTATTTAAAGTTTGAGCTGGTTGAGGCAAAGGAACAATGCTATAATTTAAATAAGCATTAAGCGATTCTATTTTTTTAATAGCCGAACTATAATCGATTATCATTGCTACTTTATTTTGAGTAAAGGCTTCAATGGATTCAGGAAAACTTTCATTCCATGAATAATTACTACTCGCTGGATTAGCAAAACTTAAATAGAAATTAACAGCATTAGAGCCGTTATTTGTATCAAAAATCCCTCGCCCATTTTCATTAACAATTGGTTGATTGTTGTGCATCATTAACAACAAAAGAATATCAATAGAATTGGGAATATTATTAACCGTACCTAAAGCAGCTCCTGATTGAATAATATTTCCCGTATTGTCTTTTTTAGTTAAAAGTTTTGTATCTTCTAAAAACTCTTCCCACGTTGTTGGTGGCAAAGGAATTGAAGCGCTATTAAACAAATCTTTATTATAATAAAGCGCCAAAGTATCAACCCACAAAGGCAATGCCCAAACTTTGTTTTGATAATATAAATCATTGCTAACAACATCAACGAAGGTTAATTTTAAATCTTTCAATAAAACATCTGAAGGGTATAACTTATTATAATGTTTAGGAATCCAATTGTGTTTTAACATTAAAATATCCGGACCATTTTGAGCTGCCAAAGATTCTATTAATTGATTTTCGTAATTTTCTTCATTAATTTGATGATAATTAATGGTAATATTATTATGTAAAGCTCTGTATTTTTCTATTATTGGAACGTAGGCGCTTTCATTATCAATTCCCCAAAATTCTAAAGTAATAGGTATCTGTTTTGTTGAAGATTTTTGATCGTTAATTTTCAATCCCGGTAAAATACCCAAAACCATCAACACAATAATTAAAACAATTGCGGCAATAACAATAAAAATAATTTTTTGAGATTTAGTAATTTGTTGAGCCATAATTTTTATTTTTGAAATATAGCGCACCAATGAGCGTCGTCTATTTCCAACGTTTTAATAAAATTAAAATTTGCTTTTTGGGCCATTGTTATTGCTTCTTCAAGCGACAAACGAGTATTTTTAGGAGGACCCAGTAAACTTTCCGGCTTCCAATCAATAACCGTCAGCTGACCTCCTTTTTTTAAAACATTATAAGCTTCTTCAAAAATACGATAATGTAATTTTTTTTCTACTTGAAATAAAAGATTAATAATAATGACTCTATCACAAATATTAAAATCCAAAGTACTTGTTTTTTCTAAATTAGCCCAACGCGTTTCAATGTTATTTAAACCTTTTATTTTAGCTAACGAACGAATTGATTCTAAATTTTCTGGAACAACATCAATAGCAAAAACTTTACCATTATCACCAACTACTTGTGCAACCTCTATTGTAAAATAACCACCCCCGCAACCAAAATCAGCCACCACCAAACCGGGAGAAATATTTAATTGAGCTACTACTGTTTTCGGATTAAACAACTCGGTCATATAAATTATTTTAACACAAAAATTTTTATAAAACCACAACGCCGGCCACCAAATCATCATCATCTAATCGAATAATTTTCACTCCTTGAGAAACTCTTGATTGACGAGAAATATTAGTTAAATCTGTTTTGATTAAAATGCCTTTTTTGGAAATAATTAAAACTTCCTTAGTGTTTTGACTTAAAACTTTTACTGCTACTAATTTTCCAGTTTTTTCTGTAATTTTTGCCACTTTAATACCTTGACCACCGCGACGCTGCAAACGATATTCTTTTAATAAAGTTCTTTTTCCAAAACCATTTTCCATTACAATCAAAAGCATTCCATTTTTTAATTCAGGAGAAATAACATCAAATCCGACAACAAAATTATCTTTTTGTTTTTTTAATTTCATACCCAAAACACCACTCGCCGTCCGTCCCATTGGTCTTAAATCTTTTTCGGAAAATCTTAATGCTTGTCCCATTGAAGACAAAACTATCAATTCATCATTTTTATGCACCACTTTAGCATCTTTTAATTCATCTCCTTCTTTTAATTTCATCGCAATAATTCCCGAGCGTCTAATATTACTAAAATCAGCTAAGGGCATTTTTTTAATCATCCCGTTTTTTGTAATCATTACTAAATAATTTTCGGATTTTTTCTCTTCAAAAGGATAAGAAACTATTGCCGCAATTGATTCGTTTTGAGGTAATTCAATAAAATTAAAAACACTTTTTCCTTTGGAAGTACGCGAAGCCATTGGAATTTCAAAAGCTCGTAATTGAAAAATTTTTCCGCTTTCACTAACAAATAATAAATTATCGTGGGTATTTACTTGCAATATATGTTTGATTTTATCTTCTTCTTTAACATCAAAACCTACCATTCCTCTACCGCCTCTTTTTTGAGCGCGAATTGTTTCTGGCTCAAAAGCTTTAATATAACCATCATACGTCATCATAATTACCACTTCGCGAGACGAAATTAAATCCTCTTCTTTAAATTCGCCAAGCGGAGCATTAACCACTCGCGTTAATCGATTATCAGCATATTTATTTTTTAATTCTAATGTTTCCTGTTTAATAATTTGTAAAACTTTTTTAGGATTGCGCAAAACTTCTTCTAAATCTTTGATTTCCTTTTCTTTTAACTTAGCTTCTTCTTCTAATTTTTGTCTTTCTAACCCAACCAGTGTTTGTAATTTCATTTCTAAAATTGCTTCTGATTGAATAACGGTTAATTTAAAATTTTTCATTAATTTCTGTTTTGCCTCCTCTCGATTTTTAGAACTTTTAATAGCTTTAATAATCGCATCAATATTAGCCAATGCTTTTAATAATCCTTGTAAAATATGCAAACGATTTTTAGCTTTAATCAAATCAAATTCCGAACGTTTATAAATAATTACTTGACGATGTTTAATAAACTCTTCTAATAGTCCTTTAAGAGAAAGGGTTAATGGTTGAACACCATCTACTAAGGCCAAAAAATTAACGTGAAAGTTTTTTTGTAAATCAGTATGTTTAAATAAATTATTTAAAATTTTTTGCGGATGAGCATCATTTTTTAATTGAATAGTAATTTGTAATCCCTCTTTATCTGATTCATCTCTCACGTCTTTAATTCCTTCTATTTTTTTATTTTGAACAAAATCGGCAATTTTGGCTAAAAGATCCGATTTATTTACTTGATAAGGAATTTCAGTAATAACAATATCAAATTGACCTGATTTTTTTTCTTGAATTTCTGTTGCCGCTCGAACGGTAATCGCTCCTCTTCCGTTGTTATAAATTTCTTCCAATGATTGTTTGTTATAAATGATACCACCAGTTGGAAAATCAGGACCTTGAATGAAATTTAATAAATCTTTAATTTCGGCATTGGGATGATCAACTAAATAAACCAAGGCATCACAAACTTCTCCTAAATTATGCGGAGGAATACTAGTAG
>JAAZHW010000006.1 GCA_012510515.1 Parcubacteria group bacterium | reverse complement strand
CAATGTAGTTTTGGAAAAACTTTAGCTGATTTAAAATAATTTAAAAACAAAAAATAAATAATAAAAATTTTTTAATAATTCTGCTATTATTTTTTTATTTATTTTGAGAAACAGGTGGTAAAATTTTTTTAAGAAAAATCGCTACGCCTATGCTTAAAATTAATCCCAGACCAATAGCCATAAGCATTACTTCGTCTTTGTTTTTATTAGAAGAAACATTGGAAGAATTTTCAATTGAAGATATTTGACCTAAATCGGAATTTGGAAGGTTTGAATTTTGAGTTGTTTCGCCTTCAATAATTACATCTTCTTTTTTATTATCTAAAACTTTTGGATTGTCATTAAATTGATTTTTATCCCCCGGTGTCAAAATATTTGTCCAACGCCAATCATTGGCGCCAAAACGCGCAAAAGAAAATCCTTCTTTGGCTGTCCCCTCATAACTAATTTGAAAAGCTAATTCTTTGTTGGGAGAAAAAATTTTTAATGTCTCTCCATTATTATTTAAAGAAATTTTAGTATCTTTAGAACTTAAAATTAAATAATCTTTTTGATTAATTTTTTCACTATCAAAAATATATTTTTTTCCCGAAGCATCTTCTAAAAACCAATCTTTTAAGTTCAAATCTATGTCGCTATCATTATATAATTCAATCCATTCGTTTTCCGCATCAGAACCACTGGGATTAGGAATAAATTCATTAATCAAAATTCTTACCTTTATTGGAGATGTTTGATTTATTGTTGAAGTAGACGTAGTTTTTTCAATTGAAGAATTGATTGCTGAAGAATTAATCGAAGATAAAACATCGGGAATATCTATAATATCTGGATCGGTTGTTTTTTCACTAATTTCAGTTTTTTCTTCACTAATTAATGAAGCTTGAGAAGTGGGCAAATTTATTTCTTTATTACAATTAAAATCATTTTCTTTTCCCGGCGATCCACTGACATTATTTGATTGACAAAACTGATTAGAAAATTGATCAACTCGCTCTAAACTAAACCCCTTATTTTCATTCCCACCCATTTCTTTTTGATAAACTACCTCATCAATTATGTTTTTATTATTATCAATTAATTGTATTTTTTCTGAAGTATTATTTAAACTCATTGTCGTATCAATAACAATACCTGAAAAATTTGAATAATCGGTTAGAAAAGTTACCGCATCGTCAGCTAAAATTGCATAACTATAAGCGGGAATAATTAAAGAACCTTGGCCACCATTTTTTGGTGGTTCGTTTAATAAATGATTTTTACCATCATAAAAATACCAGCCTTTTAAATCAATAGATTTATCAGAAATATTTTTTATTTCTACCCATTCGTGTTTATCATCGCTACCTAAAAAATCATACATTATTTCATTAATAATTATTTCTCCGCTGGCTAATGAATAGTGATAAGGAAAAAATAAAAAAATAAAAATTGTTATTAAAAATAAAAGAAATTTAAACATAATAATAAAAATAATTATTATAAGGTTACAGCCCTATGACTGCTGTTTTTTTAATATCATCCTGAACCTGCCTACCGGTAAGCAGGTGAAAACCCCTACACAGCAAATTCCTATGGTCATTCTGAACGTTAGTGAAGAATCCCAT
>JAAZHW010000095.1 GCA_012510515.1 Parcubacteria group bacterium | reverse complement strand
GGGCTGAAGCCCTCAGAATGACACTTGGTTCAGTTAAACTCAATTTTTAATTTCTATTGTTTTTTATCTTAAAAAACATTTTGCTTGATGTCAATTGATTTCAAAAATCTTATTTCTACTTTTTAATCCTTTAATTAAAGATATTGATGAAGGCGCCACGGCAAAATATTCAGCTAAAATTTTAATCAAAGCTTCGTTGGCCTTACCATTTTTTGCCGGAGCGGTTATAAAAACTTCTAATTGATTTTTATTAATAGGAATGATTTTATTAAAAGAAGCGTTGGGTTTTACTTTTACAAAAATAGTCATTGATTAACAATATTATTAACGAAAATAAATTAAATTATTTATTTTTTTCTTCGTTGTCATTGCTTAATTTAGAAAGTGATTCTCGTAATGCTTTTTTTAATTCATCAACATCAATTTTTGTTTTTGGTTTTTCTGTTGGTTTTTTTTCAATTAATTTTTTTCCTTTTCCACTAAAAGCATTTTTAACGATATTGGTTTCTAATTTTATTGGTTTTGTTGGTGGTGTTATTTTGCCACTAGTTATATCCTTTAAGCAATCTTTGCAATAAACAGGTCTTTTACCATCGGGTTCAAATGGCAATTCTACTTCTTTACCACAAACCCAACAAAAATCAGGAAAACTTTTTTTATTATTTTTCTCTATTTTTTCTTCAACACCTGATGACATTTTTTTATTATTATTTGTATCCATCCATTGATCACTAATCATTTTTTCAACTTCGGCTTTTGGACGACAATATTTTAATCGTGTAAATTCAATAATTACATCAACAAAAGTTTTTTCCGGAATTGGTTTAGGAGGTAAAGTAGTAGCCGAAAACGCTTTTGAAGTAACGCCATCAACCATTAACTTAATATAAATATTGTATTTCCCCAAATTAACTAAATCATTAGCTATAAACTCTGGCGCAAATTCTTTTTCTAACCACTCAGCATCATCAGCCCCCACTCGAAAAACAACAAATGTTCCTATATTACCGATAATTGCCGCTCGGACCACCTCTGGAATTTGAGAAATATATTGATGAGCCATAATTAAACATAAATGATATTTTCGGGCTTCAGATAAAATATTAGAAAACGCTTCGGTGGCAAAAGTTTGGAACTCATCAACGTATAAAAAGAAATCTCGCCGTTTTTCTTCAGGTACATCTGCTCGCGCCATTGCTGCTTGCTGAATCTTTGTTACCAACATCGCCCCTAATAATGCTGAATTAATTTCGCCTATTCTTCCTTTGGATAAATTAGCAATTAAAATTTTTCCTTCATCCATTATTTGCCTAATATTAAAAGATGACTGGGGTTGTCCAACAATATTACGTATTAAAGGATTGGTTAAAAATTGCCCGACCTTATTTTGGATTGGAGCAATTGCTTCTACTTGAAATTTTTCGTGATAACGAGCAAATTCATTAAGCCAAAAATTTTTTACTACTGGATCTTTCAATCCCGAAACTATTTTATTACGATAATCTTTATCAGTTAAAAGACGCATAATATCTAAAAGAGTTGAGTCGGGATATTCCAAAAGAGCCATTAAACAATTATTTAAAATATATTCCATTCGCGCACTCCAAACATCAGGCCAAATCTTTTTAAAAATTTCCAAAATACCACTTGCCATTAAATGACGGTGCTCTTCGCCAACCGTTTCTAAAGGATTAAAAGCAATGGGATACGCCGTATCAAAAGGACAAAAATAAATAATATCTTTTAATCGATTTTCGGGAATAAAATTTAATAATTGCTCTGCCGATTCGCCGTGAGGATCAATAAAAGCTAAACCAAATCCGGCTTGAATATCAGAAATAGCCATATTTTCCAACATCACTGTTTTACCCATACCGGTTTTACCGATAACATACATATGCTTGCGTCTATCGTCTAATTTAATACCAAATTTTATTCGCTGATTACGAAAATTGGTTTCGGCAAAAAAATTAATATTTTCTTCTTGATAATCTGCCATATTGGTTTTATTATAACACAAAAATTGAAATTGAAAACTACGGAGTGGTGGCAGAGAAAAATTCTAAAAGAATTTTTCTCTGCCACAATTATTGGTTTTTATGACCACTGTTTTTTCAATGTCATCCTGAGGGCGAAGCCCGAAGGATCCCATGGCTTTCAGCAATAATAAGCAATCACTGCATTGCATGGGATTCTTCGCTGACGCTCAGAATGACTGCTGTTTTTTGGTGTCATCCTGAACACAGTGAAGGATCCCTCGGCTTTTAGCAATAATCAGCAATCATTACTGTGGATGGGATTCTTCGCTGACGCTCAGAATGACAACTATTTTCTAGTGTCATCCTGAGGACTTTAGTCCGAAGGATCCCATGCCAACTAATAAGCGACTATCATTACTGTGCGTGGGATTCTTCCCTGCCTGCCGGCAGGCAGGGCTAACGCTCAGAATGACAAAAATAATAACCGCTGGAAACATCACAAAAAAACCTCTAAAAAGAGGTTTTGAAACATAAAAACTATATTTGTTTTTAAATATTAATTATCTAACTGCTTTTGTAGATTGTCTAAAATAACTAAAGCATCAATACAACGATTATTAACTAAATAATCATTAATTTTTTGAAGTTGATTTAAAGTAGATGTAGATGGATTACTTAATTCAATTTTTTGTTTTAATTGGATTAAATCTTGTTCTAAATACGCCGGGCAATTATTAATTTTTTCTTCGGCTTGAGATTTTAAAGCAAAAGCTTGAGATTCCACTGCTCCCACCTGATTTTCTAAACTTTGAAAGGAATTTTTTATTTCGGTATTTATCTTATCTACTGGCACTTGTTTAAGCTCGTTTTTAATTTGAGAAGTTTTTTGCTGGACTTTATCTGAAATCATCGCTACTTCGCTGGGATGATCAATATTTTGTAATTGAATGGCAATTTCATCTAAATTTTTTTTAACTGTTTGAATGGCTAATTGATTTTCTAAATCACCAGAAGTTTTAGTTAAATCACTAACGATTTGCTGAGTTAAAGCCATTTTTAAATCCATTTGCAATTCCTCTGGCGCAACAGCCACCACCATTTTTTCTAAACCAATTTTTACAGAATAAAAAGGATTGTCAATTGAAGCAGATTGAGCTATTCCAATAATACCAGAGAATAAAAGCATTATAGCGCAAAAAACCGATGCCATCTTATAACTGCGGGAAAAAACAAAAATGGGCAATTTCTCACTTTTTAATCTCTCCGGATTATTATTAATAGTTGAAATTTGAGACAAAAGTTGATTTTTACTCAAATTTCGCCATTCATCATCTGGCTTGATTTCTTGTAATTGTTTTAGTTGTTTAATTATATCAGCTTTTTTCATAAGCTCTGGCTTTCGGGTTTTTTAACCCTCTCATAATATAAAACGAATGACAAACGAAAATATTACTTAAAAATCATTTAAACCACTGACTGTTGGCCAATTTTCTTGTTAGCGGTCCAAAATAACCTGTTTGAGGCAAATTATATTTTTGTTGATATTTTTGCACGGCTTCTTTGGTTAAATCCAAATAATTACCCGTTATTAATCCCACAGGATAAAGCAACGGCTCTTTTTCTTTCAACATTTTTTGCAAACACTCAACTTCTGAATTATTTTTCATTCCGTAATACAAATCTTTTTGAAAAGCAACACAAGATACATTATAAGTGATTAAATTCTTTGAACTACTAAAATTTAAATTATTTAATTTGGCTGTCAAAAGAGCCACCTGAGTTTTCAATTGCTCAATTAAATTAGTTAAAGTTCCTATCATTTTTGCCTCTTCTTCTTTTTCTAAAGAAATTTTTTGCTCTTCGCTAATAGAACTAATTGATAAGTTAAATAAAGAATTAGGAGGATAATTTTTTGTCGGCAAATACAGTGGAACAAGATATAAAGATGAATTGCCGTTATTTAAATTAGAAGCATAAATGTTGCCTGAATAACCATAGCGATAATCCCAAAATTTTACAACTTTATTATTATTTTCATCAACGATAACATAAAATAAATTAATTTCGGAATCAGCTGGATAATTAAAATTTATTTTTAAGGCATCACTACCGCCAACAATTTTTAAAGCATTAACCGCCCAAGGATTTAAAATTAAAGAAACGCTCAAATTATTTAATCCACTATCAGGTAAATAATAATTTAAAGGATAAATGCTAAATTGAGATAATTGAGAATTTTTAAAACAATATTTATCATTAACAGTGCAATCATTAAAAAGTGCGGCTAAAGAAAAATTTTTAAAAACATCAATAAATGTCTCATAATAACCATTTTTCCTTAAAGCATCATTTAATGAATCAATGCCAAAAAGCGGCGATTTTAGAGAATCAACCAAAACACGCAAACCATATTGATCAACCAAATAATGAGCCAAAATATTTACACCCGCATACTGATTGCTGTTTTCCTGCCAATTAGTTAAAGACACTCCGGAATTTCTGGAAAATTGTTTTTTTCTTTCTTCTAAAATATTAGTATAGCCCAAAAGCGTGGCGGCATATTCAGCTCGCGCTTCACTTAACCAAATATCATTTTCGGCTCCTTTTTTATTGTAATCTTTTTGATTAAAAGAAATGAGATGAACAAATTCGTGAGCTAAATAATAAGGCGCTAAACTTAATGAATCAGCCGAGATTAAAACATCGCTATCTAAATAAATCATTTCTCTTTCATTAGAAAGGGGAACTTGATTTTGAGGTAAACTATCAGCTAACCGCGTATAACCCGTGGTATTATTTTTCATTTTATGAAGCAAAACAACAATATGACTATCATTATCAAGGCCGGGATTTTTTTCGGAACCAAAAGTTTGGGTTAAAAGAAAATAATCTTTTTTCTCAAATTTATCAACTAAATTATATAAATTATTATAAAGATTTTCTTTATCTTTAGCATTTAATGAAAGCCACCAATTACTATCAGCATAAATATAAAGTTTGTCAGAAATAAAAATGGTTTGAGCTGAAATTTCTTGCCGGTCATAATAATCATAATCGGCATTAAGATAAAAAGAATTAATTTGACCAACATAATCTGCTTTGGATGGTAAAACTTTTACTGTTGTTGATAACAATACTGCAAAAAACAAAAGAAAAATAATTTTTTTTAGGGGAAAAAATTTTTTCATAAGCTGTTATTTTAGTATACTAAAATAAAATCAAAAAATCAAAATAATCCTCCTTCATTTTTTTGTTATTTTTTTGGTTGGAGTGGCGGCGAAAGCCAAAGGCTTTCGCCGCCACACCGCAACCGTTTGTTTAGTGTCATCCTGAGGGCCCGCCTACGGCAGGCAGGCCTGCCTGCCGGTAGGCAGGGATTGAAGCCTGCCTGCCGAGAGGCAGGAATCCCATCCACAACAATGATTGCTGATTATTGCTGAAAGTCATGGGATCCTTCACTGCGTTCAGGATGACAAAATGGAAGTTGTCATTCTGAGCGTTAGCGAAGAATCCCACGCACAGTAATGATTGCTGATTATTACTGAAAGCCATGGGATCCTTCACTACGTTCAGGATGACGGGTGTGGTTGTCATTCTGAGCGTTAGCGAAGAATCCCACGCACAGTAATGATTGC
>JAAZHW010000094.1 GCA_012510515.1 Parcubacteria group bacterium | reverse complement strand
TTAAGGATATTTTTTATTGTAAAATTTCAGTTTTTACATTTCCTCAGGAATTTTAATATTTAATAAGTTTAAGCCTTTTTCTAAAACTTGTAATACAGCTTTAATTAATAAAATACGAGAATTCTTTAATTTTTCATCAATTGTTTTAATCACCGAAACCGAATCATAAAATTTATTAAATAATTGAGCTAATTCCTCTAAATAAGTACAAATATAATGAGGTGAATTTTCTTTTTGGGCCCTCAAAATAACAACTGGAAAAAACATCATTTTTTTTATTACTGCCAATTCAACTTCATTTTCAAAATTAATATCTTCTAAGTCTTTTAAATAAATTTCAAAATTTATTTCTTTTTGATCACTAAAATCATTATCTAAAAATTTTTTTAAAATAGATTTTATCCTTACACAACTATATTGAAGGTATGGCGCGCTTGCCGCTTCAAAATTCAAAACTTTATTCCAATCAAAATTAATACTTTGTAAACGTGATTGTTTTAAGCTGTTATAAACAATTGAACCAATACCAATTTTTTCAGCAATTTCATTAACTTTATCTTCGGTCATTTCAGGATTTTTAACCAAAATGATTTCTTTGGATTTTTCCACCGCCTCATTAAGCAATTCATTCATTTCAATTAAACTTCCCCTTCGTGTCGCCATCTTTTTTCCTTCAATTAAAATTAAACCAAAAGAAATATGCTCAGCTTTTTTATTCTTTTGATCAAGATAACCTAATGCTTCTGCCAAAGCAAACAATTGCTGAAAATGAAGAGATTGCTCACTACCAACAACATAAAGAAGTAAATTTAAATTAAATAATTCAAATCTCTTTTTTAATGCTGCTAAGTCGCGAGTTAAATACAAAGTTGAATCATCTTCTTTTTTTAGAAGAAAGGATGGTAAATTTTTTAATGATTCTACTACTACTAAATTATTTTCTTTATTTTCAATAGCAACACCTTTTTGAATTGCCTCTTTTATAATTTTATCCACTCCGGCTAAAAAATAACTTTCTCCTAAATAAATATCAAATTCTACTCCCAATCGTTTATAAACTTTTTTAAAATCATTGATACTCAAATCTCTAAACTTTTCCCATAATTTTAAAAGCTCTAAATCTCCATTTTCCAAACGATTAAATAATTCTCGCGCTTCGTTTAATAAATTTTTATCCTTTTCTGCCTCCTCAAAAAATCGAACGTATAAATTTTTTAATTCCACCACAGAATTTTCTTCAATCTTTTTATCATCACCCCAATGAATATAAGCCCACATTAATGCTCCAAAATTTGTCCCCCAATCACCTAAATAATTATGACGAATAACCGTAGCGGCTGTTTCGTTATAAATATTACCCAAAACTTGACCAATAATTGTTGAAGGTAAATGATTTAAACCAATTGGCTTGGCAATATTAGGTGAAGAATAATCAATTAAAACAACTTGTCTTTTGTTGACATCACTTTCACCATATCTTTCTTTTAAATTAATAATTTGAGACAAAACTTTAATATAAATTTGTTTTTTTAGCTTAAAATTAACATAAGCTCCTTCAACATCCGCTTCTTCAATAAAAATTTTTTCCTTATCTTCATTAATTAGACGAGCTATTTC
>JAAZHW010000093.1 GCA_012510515.1 Parcubacteria group bacterium | reverse complement strand
TAGTTACTTCAATACCTAATGTCTTTTTAGAATCAATTGATTCTAAAAAATTTTCATTGATTGAATATGGTGGAATGATAGAAAATTTCATGATTTTAATCCTTAAAAATTAATTAAATAAAATTTACAGCTTTTTAAACTCTGCCAACTTTTTCAAGTTGCGCCTTGTTCGCTGCATACTTAGAACTATACAGATTCAGTTTTTACGTGTCAACTTTTTTCAATCTTTTTTCAAATCTTTTTTTTTTGCTTTTTTTTTATGCGCTTGTATACGCGCCCAATTAACATACATCTTTCAGCTTGTCAACACTAAAAACTGAATACCAAAAAATAAAAAGTCTAGTAATCATTAATAGGCTAAAAAATTCTAATATTTTATTTTTTTCTTCTAATTTCTTCTACTTGTGAAATTATAAAAAAACAATCTGCTAAAATTAATCGGCCCGACTCAATAAAAATATTTCTAGGGCTTATTTCAAAGCCTACATCAGATCCATAATTAGAGCAAGCGCTTAATGCATCAAGCATTAATTCTTTTTGATCTGCTAATAATGAAGATTCCGAAAACAATTTATATAAGACACTATAAGAATCGTCTTTATTTTTTATTATAGGTTTTGTTTTAAATATTTTTCTTAATTCCTGATAAAATTTATAATCTTGATCATTTAATAACCCTTTTATTTTTTTAGTTTTATTATACTTTTTCATTTTCCAATAATAATCATCATTTATTTTTATTTCATCTATTTTTGGAAAATATCTGGAATCAGGAAACCAATCAAAAGCCATTGCTTCTTTTATGTAATCATTTTTATTAATAATTACATAATCCAAATCATCAGTAGAGTAAACTTTAGAGAAAAGTCCTTTACCGATTAATTTTAAACCTTTCATTTTTCAATCTCCAAAAAAAAAATAATTAATAATAACTAACTATATAAACTATATTTTATCTTTTTTTATATAATACATTTATTTTACACCTAAATAATAAAAAGGTTTTTCATGATTTTCATCGGCAAAATAATAATATTTATAATTATTTGTTTTTGAACTCCATATTTTTAGTATATAACAAGATATAGAATTTCCTTGAGAATCTTTATAAATCTCTTTTTCTTTATATAAATATGAATTTTTTAATGTTTGACCAAAAAATTTTAAAGTCTCTCTACTAAAAAAATAACTTCCATAAAAATACTCGTTTAATCTTTTAAGGGAATAAACGTCAAAACGATTAAAATAAAAATCTTTATCTTTATATGATACTTTTAAATTTTTCATTTTTTTAACTCCAAAAAATAATAAATAAATAAATTTACAGCTTTTTTAACTCTGCATGTTTAAAACTATAGAGCATTAACTTTTTTCTGTCAATCTTTTTTTACAATTTTTTTCTTTTTTTTTAGCGCTTTTAAGCGCACCTAATTAACACAAAGCTTTCAGCTTGTCAAACACTTTTTTGTATATTAGCAAAATTAGATATACTCTAAATTAAGCCTTTAAGCGCATTAAAGCGATTAAATCTAAAATTTAAAACCTTACTATTTAAATTAAATCACTAGAT
>JAAZHW010000092.1 GCA_012510515.1 Parcubacteria group bacterium | reverse complement strand
CTCATAGAGTGTTCGAGGAGATCCGGTAAAAATCAAACTTTCTTTTTTTTCGGCTAATTCTTTAATTTTTTCATTAATAATTTGAGTAACCCATTTTGGCGTACACAATTCTCCTTTTTCATACATCATTTTTTCTCTTTGAATTATCGGATCATTTTGTAATTGAGGATTAAAAATTTTCTCTTCAATTAATTTAGACGAACTCACAATTTGAGCTCCTATTTTATTTGATAAACGTTTTGCTTGTGTATCTTTACCTGCTCCCGGCGGACCATATAAAATTAAAATTTTAGGTTCTTGCATCATATTTAAAAACCTTCGTATTCACGCATTACTAATTGCGCTTCAATTTGTTTAATAGTTTCAATAGCTACAGCTACTACGATTAATATTGAAGTTCCGCCAATAGTTAAAAATTGACTACCAGTGAAGGCTTGTAAAATATTAGGCAAAATAGCAATAATACCTAAAAATAATGCACCAATAAAAGTAATTCTATTAAGAATATATTTTATATAATTACCAGTCAATTGTCCCGGCCGAATACCCGGAATAAAACCACCATTTCTTTGTAAATTTGTAGAAATTTCTTTCGGATCAAAAGTTACCATAGTATAAAAATAAGTAAATAATACCACCAAAACAAAATAAACAATAGTATAAATAATTTGATTATTAAACATATTCATCAAAAAATTACCAGCACTCATTGCCCAAGACGTCTTCACAGTAATAAGTAATTGTCCCAAAAATTGAGGAAACAATAAAATGGAAATAGCAAAAATAATCGGGATAACACCGGCTTGATTAACTTTTAACGGCAAATAACTCGAAACACCACCATACATTTTATTACCTCTCACTCTTTTAGCATAAGTGATAGGAATTTTTCTTTCGGCTTCATTAATATAAACAACACCAGCAATAACAATTAAAGCTACCGCTAAAAACATCAAATAAGTTGGTAACATAGATGGCGTATAAGAAAGAATAGCCGAACGAATAGTACTGGGCCAACTACTAACAATACCAGCAAAAATGATAAGAGAAATTCCATTTCCTACTTTATATTCAGTAATCAATTCACCCAGCCACATTAAAAACACGGATCCCGCAGTAATAACCAATACATTGCGAATTAAATTCAACGGATCTAATTGAGGAATAACCTGTTGAGAAGATAATAAATTTAAAAATGCATAAGCTTGTAAAAGACACAAAGGTATTGATAAATAACGAGACCATTGATTAAATTTTGCTCTTCCTTTTTCGCCCTCTTCATAATAAATTTCTTTCAAACGAGGAACGACCATTGTTAAAAGTTGCATAATAATTGTCGCAGTAATATATGGTCCTACGCCTAACATCATAACAGATAAACGCTCCATTGTTCCGCCAGAAAAAATATTTAATATTCCTAAAAGTTGATTGGAAGCAAAAATCGCTTTTAAACGAGCTAAATCTATTCCCGGAATTGGTAAATTAGCAAACAATCTAAAAATTACCAAAATTAATAAAACCATCAAGATTTTTTTTCTTAAATCTTTTATTTTAAAAATTTGGAAAATTTTTGTAAAAGTAGACATAATTATTTTTTATTTTTTATTTTTTGCCACTTTTGTTTTAGTAGTTTTCAAAGTTTTTGAAGGAGTTGTAGTTTTCGCTGAAATATTTTTTGATGTAGATTTTTTAGATTTACTTATTTTGTTAGATTTAGAAGAAAAATTTTGCCGAGAAGTTTTTATTTTTTCTAATGAATTTTTGTTTTCGTTTTTTAATTTTGTTAAAGCTTGATTAGAAAAAAGACATTTTTTGAAAGTAACTTTTTTGGTTAAATTACCTCTACCTAATATTTTTATAATTGGCATTACTCCGCTTTTTTTTCTAATTAAATCTTTTTGCAATAAAGTTTGAGGAGAAACAATTTCGCCGTCATGATAATTTTTTTCTATTATATCTAAATTAATTAAAGAGATATATTCTTTTTTTATTGATTTATTTTTAATTCCTCGTTTTTTAGGAATTTTAATAATTAAATCATAAACCGCCGGACGAATATTAGCACCTGCTCGTGATTTTTGTCCTTTTTGTCCCTTGCCACTATAAGTACCTCTTTTTCCTCCTCTACCAATACGTTTAGATTTTTTGGTTTTATATTCTTTTTTTAATTCGTGAATTTGCATATTTAAAATTTTTATTTATTTTCGTTTTCGGAATTTTCCGAATTTTGATTTTCTGTTTTATTAATTGAATTAGCTTCTTTTAAAGCAATGGGTTTAATCTTACTTAAAGCAGTAATTGTTGCCATTGCATTGCTTAATTTATTTGGTGTGCGACTTAAAATTTTAGCGCTCAAATCTTTAATTCCAGCCAATTCGCAAACCGCTCTCACTGAACCACCAGCCACAATACCATGTCCTTTTGCCACCGGTTTCAAAATAACCTTAGCAGCACAATATTTAGCTTGAACTTCGTGAGGAATTGTATCATTAATAATAGGCACCTTAATCATTTTTTTCTCTGCTTTAACTTTGGCTTTAGCAATAGCTTCACTTACATCTTTTCCTTTAGCAATTCCAATGCCAACATTACCATTTCGATCACCAACAACCAACGTTGCTCTAAAACTAAAACGTTTACCGCCAGCAACAACACGAGTTACCCTTCTTAAATCAAGTAGTTTTTCATCAAAATCATTTTCTTTTTTAAATTCAATTTTATTTTCTTTTTTATTTTGAATAATTGGAGTATTTTTTATCATATTTTTATTAATTAAAATTTAATGCCTCCTTCTCTTAATCCTTCGGCAATATTTTTAACTCGACCGTGGTACTTAAAACCTCCTCTATCAAAAACTGCTTTTTCAATTTTTAATTTCTTTAATTCCTTTGCTAACGCTAATCCCATTTCTTTACTTAAATTTAATTTTTTATCTTTTTCTTTTATATTAAGGTCTGAGATATTGGCAATTGTTTTTCCTTTTTGATCGTCAATAACCTGCACATAAATATGTCTATTGGAAATAAACACGCTAATTCGTGGTTTGTTGCTAATTCCAGAAATTTTTGCTCTTCCTCTTTTATGTCTTCTCAATCTTTTTTCTTTTTTGGTGTTTTCTTTTTTCATAATAATATAATAAAATTTATAAAAATATTTTTATTTTACAATATCAATTAAGCTCCACTAGAAGCTTTTTTACCAGCTTTTCTTCTAATATGTTCTCCTAAATAATGAATACCCTTTCCTTTATAGGGTTCTGGCTTTTTTAATAATCTAATTTTTGCAGCTGTTTCTCCTACTAATTGCTTATCAATCCCGCTAACAGTAATTAAATTTTTATCAGCAGAAATTGAAATTCCTTCTGGTATTTCAAATTTTACCGGATGCGAAAATCCAAGATTTAATACTAAATTCTTTCCCTCAACATTAGCTCTATAACCTACTCCTTCTATTTCTAATTTTTTCTCAAATCCTTCACAAACTCCTATAATTGCATTAGCAATTAAAGCTCGCTCTGTTCCCCAAAAAGCAGGAGTAATCTTTTTTAATTTTAAAGGTGGTATTACTTTTAAAGTATTATCCACTAATTCTAAGCTAAAACCATCAAAAATAGGCACTTTTAATTCTCCTTTTGGTCCTTTGACAATCACTTCTTTATCTTTAATTTCTATTTTTACATTCTCTGGTATTTCAATTAATTTTTTACCTATTTTAGACATATTTAAAATATTTCGCAAATTATTTCTCCTCCTAAATTATTTTTCTTTGCCTCTATGTTAGACATCAATCCTTTGGGAGTAGAAACGATATAACGACCATAACCCGATTTAACAGATTTTAAATCTTTGTTTTTAATATAACGACGACAACCTGGCTTGCTTATTCTTTTTATTTCTTGAATGGCTGGTAAATTATTTTCATCATATTTCAGTTCAATTTTTATCATTTTTTTTGGAGCTTTACCAAAAATTTTATAATTTTCAATATAATTTTCTTTTAATAAAATTTTCGTTATTTCTTCTTTCATTTTTGAATAAGACGTAGAAATAAACGGTTTTTTAACCGCTGAAGCATTTTTAATTTGAATAAGAAAATTAGAAATAGTATCCATATTATTTATTAATTACCAAGAAGCTTTTTTTACACCGGGAATTTCTCCTTTATGAGCTAATTCTCGTAAACAAATGCGACACAAACCATATTCTCTAATATAACCTCTTTTTCGACCACAACGAAAACAACGTCTTACAATTCTAGTAGAATATTTTGGTGTTTTTTTTGACCTTGCAATAACAGAAGTTTTTGGCATAATTTTTTATTTTTTAATTTTAATAGGAAAACCTAGTAATTTCAACATTGAAACGACTTTTTCTTTATTTTTTTCATTAGTTACAATGGTAATTTGTAAACCAAAAGGATGTCTTAAAACACTAGAATTAACTTCGGGAAAAATTGATGCTTCTGAAATTCCAATATTTAAATTTCCGTAATTATCTAAATTTTTTAAAGGAATTCCTTTAAAATCTCTGATACGCGGTAAAACAATATGAATTAATCGAACAATAAAATCATACATTTTTTGTCCTCGTAAAGTAACTGCTAGACCTACGGTTTGTCCTTCTCGAATTTTAAAAGAAGCAATAGATTTTTTAGCCTTTGTTTCTTTTGGCCATTGTCCGGTAATTAAACTTAAATCTTTTTTAATATCGTTGAGTAAATCTTCGGCATTTTTAGATGAACTGGCATTATTAAGAATTTTTCCGATACCAACATTAATCACCACCTTTTTTATTGATGGTGTTGCTAAAATATTCTTCTCAGAAAATTCTTTTTGAAGAACAGGCCTAATCTCTTTTTGATATTGTTTTTTTAAATCAATTGTTGACATTTTTTACAAATTCTTAATTTTTTATCGCCTTCCAATCGATAACCGACTCTTGTTTTTTTTCCACAAGATGAACAAAATAATGAAACATTAGAAATATTAATGGGACGAGGAACAGAAATTATTTCTCCTTTTTCACCTTGTTTTTTTGGACGATTATGTTTTTTTACTAAATTTAATCCTTCCACTATTAATTTATTTTCTTTCGGTAATACTTTAATAACTTTTCCTTTTTTTCCACGATCTTTGCCAATTAAAATAATCACTTCATCTCCCTTCTTTATTTTTAAATTATTTTTTTCTTTTTTCTCTTTCATAAACTTTATTTATATTAAATATATTTTATAAAATTTCTACTGCTTGTGATGCTACTGCATCAAATCCTTTTTGTTTTATCTCTCTTGGAATAGGACCAAAAACTCTTGTTCCTCTTGGTTGATTTTTAGAATCAATTAAAACAACGGCGTTGTCATCAAAACGAACATAAGATCCATCTTCTCGACGAAGAGGTTTTTTTTGTCTAACAATTAAACAGCGCACCACGTCTTTCTTAGAAACATTTTTTCTTGGCTGAGCTACTTTAACCGAAGCAATAATAATATCACCAATTTGAGCATAATGACGTCGCGTCCCACCTAAAACTTTAAAACATTGCACTATTTTAGCTCCACTATTATCAGTTACTTTTAACATTGTTCTTGGTTGAATCATATTATTGATTTTCTATTATTACATCCGACTCTATTTTTTCATCAGTCAACATTTCTTCTTCTGATTTAATTTCTTCATCTATTTTTTCTCCTTGATTTTTTTTAACTATTTTAATTACTTTCCATCTTTTGTCTTTAGACAATGGCCTAGTTTCTTCAATAATTACCTTGTCGCCAATTTTTGCTTCATTATTTTCGTCGTGCGCTTTAAAATGTTTAGAAACCTTCAGAATTTTATGATATAATGGGTGTTTTTTAAAACGCCAAACATCAACTACCACTGTTTTATTCATTTTATCAGAAACGACAATTCCTTCTATTTTTCTTTTTTTATTTTGATTATTTTGCTTGTTCATTTTTTTGATTATTTAATAAGGTTTTAATTTGAGCAATATTCTTTTTTACTTTTCTAAATTCACTAATATCTTTTACTTTACCGAAAGCTAAATTAAAACGCAAGTCTTTTAATTTTTCTTGGTTTTGATTCAATAAATTTTCTAATTCTGCTTTTGATAAATTTTTTAATTCAGAAAATTTCATATAATTAAAAATTTTTACTTTTTAATAATTTTTGTTTTTACTGGCATTTTATACGACGCTCTTTTTAAAGCTTCTATTGCCATTTCTTCTGATACACCATCAATTTCATAAATAATTCGTCCTTTTTTAAGAGGAAAAGCATAATGATCAACGTCACCCTTTCCACCTCCCATTGTTACTTCTGGCGGTTTTTTAGTAATTGGTTTATCGGGAAAAACTCGAATCCATACCTTTCCACCTCTTTTCAAATAACCCACAATGGCTTTTCTTCCTGCTTCTATTTGTCTAGCTGTTAACCAAATATTTTCTAATGATTGAAGTCCGTAAGAACCAAAAGCTAAAAACGTTCCTCTTGTTTCTATTGTTCTTTTCCGATTTCTTCCTTTTTGATATTTTCGATGTTTTAACTTTTTAGGCATTAACATACATTTAGCATTATTTATTAATTAAACCACTTATTTCTTTTTTTGTTTTATCTTTAGAAAAAATTTCTCCTTTATAAACCCAAACTTTTATTCCGATAGTTCCGTAAGTACAATGGGCTGTTGCTTCGCTATAATCAATATCTGCTCTTAGGGTTTGTAAAGGCATTGCTCCCCAATCAAGCCATTCAGTTCTAGCAATTTCTGCTCCGTTTAAACGACCGGATAATTTTATTTTTATTCCTTTGACCTCTTTAATATGTTTAGCATCTTCAATCGCTTTTTTCATTACTTTTCTATAAGGTGTTCTTTTTTCTATAGCAAAAGCAATAGATTGAGCAATAATAGCTGCATCAGCTGTTGGATTTTTTACTTCCTCAATGTTTATTGAAAGGTTATGATTTAAAGAATATTTTTTTTCTTGGCGATGCTTAATAATAATTTTTTCTAATTCTTTTTTAAGATCTTCTATTCCTTTTCCACCTCGTCCGATAATTACACCCGGTCGAGCGGTTTTAATAATTACATTAATATTATTTTCTAATCGTTCAATTATAATTTCTGAAACATAAGCTGTTTTTAATTTATTATTTAAAAATTTTCTAATTTTAATATCTTCTTCCAAGATAATAGGAAGATTTTTTTTGGATGCAAACCAATGAGCGCTCCAATCTTTGGTATAACCTAATCTAAATGATTTTGGATGAATTTTTTGTCCCATAAAATATATATATATTTATTATGATATTTCTTTACGTCTAAAAATTTTTTTACTTATTCCTTTTAAAGATTTTTTTTGAGATTCGTCGACCTTAGAAAAATTTTGTTTTTTAATCTCCGACTTTTCGTTTTTTTTATTTTCTTTTGTTTTAACCAATGATTTTTCTGATTTAGTAACTTTTGCCTGAGGAGATTTATAACGCCTAAAGTCTCCTTCTTTTTCTTCTAAAATAATTTTAATATGAGAAGTCTTTTTATGAATCGGAGTTGCTCTCCCCATTGCTCTTGGCAACCATCTTTTAAGCATTGGACCTTCATCAACAGTTATAGAACTAATAACCAATTTTTCTTTATTTAATTTGGAATTATTAGTAGCATTAGCAATAGCTGAACGCAATAATTTTAAAATAGGTTTAGCCGCTCTATTAGGTGAATAAACTAATATTGATTCGGCTTCAATAATATGCTTTCCTTTAATACTATCAGCCACCAATCTTGCTTTGCGAGGCGCTATGTGCAAATAATTTAATTGAGCTTTTGTTGTTTTTGTTTTTTCTACCATATTTCTTGATTATTATTTAGAAATTGCCTTTTTTTCTAATTCACGTTGCATCTTTCCACCATGTTTAATAAATTTTCTTGTTGGAGAAAATTCTCCTAATCGATGACCGACCATATCTTCAATTACTTTTACCTCTATAAATTCTTTGCCATTATGAACTAAAAAGGTGTAACCTATCATTTCTGGAGAAATTACCGAACTTCTCGACCACGTTTTAATAGCCCCTTCATCGGGTTTTATTTTAGATATTTTTTTCATTAATTTCGGATCAATAAATGGTCCTTTTTTAAGACTTCTGCTCATGATTTATTTTTTATTTTTTTTATTTCTTCTTTTGACAATTAATACATTCGACCATTTTTTCTTATTACGAGTTTTGTGACCGCCAGTAATTTTACCCCAAGCAGTTTTTGGTTTACGAATGCCACGCGGTTGTCTTCCTTCACCACCACCATAAGGATGGTCACAAGGATTCATTGCTGTGCCACGAACTGTTGGTCTTACGCCCATCCATCTTTTTCTTCCGGCTTTTCCAATATTTATTGTTCGGTACTCAATATTTGACGGTACTCCTATTGTCGCGTAACAATTAGATAAAATTTTTCTCACTTCACCGGATGGCATTTTTAATAAAGAATATTTTCCTTCATTACCCATTAATTCAGCTGCTGATCCAGCGCTACGAGAAATCTTTCCTCCATTTTGAGGTAATAATTCTATATTAAAAACGCTAATTCCAACAGGGATATTTTTTAAAGGTAAACGATTGCCAATTGTTATTGGCGCATTTTCCGAAACAATAATTTCATCACCCACCTTCATACCTTCTGGTAATAGGACATAACGATATTCACCATCTTTATAACTTACCAATCCAATAAAAGTATTGCGATTAGGATCGTATTCTATATTTTTAATTGTACCCTTTATATTAAACTTATCTTGTTTAAAATCAACTAATCGATAAGTTTTTTTATGTCCTCCACCTTGATGACGAACAGTAATTCGGCCAGCTGAATTACGCCCGGCATTTTTCTTTAAAGGAGCGGTTAATTTTTTAACTGGTTTCTTTTCAGTCACAACTTTTTTATAACTGACTACTGACATATGCCTTCGTGATGGAGTTGTTGGTTTATATTTTTTCATAGTTTTAAATTATTTTTGAGGAATAATTTCTATTTGATAACCCTCTTTTAGAGTAACAATGGCTTTTTTATAACCTGATTTTTTTCCAAAACCAGCTCCGGCTCGACGCTTTTTGGCCGGAATTTCAATTATCCTTACTTTTTCTACTTTAACATTATAAATTTGTTCAATGGCTTTTTTAATTTCTGATTTGTTAATTTTATTAACCGTTTGAAAAACATATTGACGATATTCTTTTAATAATTGGCTCTTTTCGGTCACGTGAGGATGTTTGATTAATAAAAGATTTTTATTTGATGTTAATTTTACCTTTTTTTCTAAAGGTTGTTTGCTTTCTTTTTCAATGGTTTCTTTTCTTTCTTTTTCCTTTTCTTTTATCTTTACTTCCTTTTTTTCTTTTTCTGATTTATTTTTTTCTTGTTTTTTTGAAGAAAAAATGCTCATATTTTTATTTTACTTTATCTTCACTTTTTTTATTTAATTTATTTATTGCTTCGCTTAAGAAAAATATATTTTTATATTTTAAAATATCAATTAAATTTAAATTATCTACAACATCCACTTGCGCAAATGATAAATTACGCGTTGCCCGAATAATATTTTTATCACTTTGGGGTAAAACTAAAAGTCCTTGGTTTTTCTTTTGATTATTTAAAAATTGAGATAAAATTTTTGCCATTTCTTTTGTTTTTGGTTCGTTGATTTTTATTTCTTTAATTACTTTAATTTCTCCATCTGTTAATTTTTTAGAAAGAGCGGAAAATAAGGCTAACTGTTTGGCTTTTTTATTAATTTTTTTCTGATATTTTTTTTCATTACGAGGACCAAAAGTTACACCACCTCCTATCCAAATTGGCGAACGAATAGATCCGTGCCGCGCTCTACCTGTTCCTTTTTGACGCCATGGTTTTCGACCGCCTCCACTTACTTCTCCTCGATTTTTAGTATGGGCAATGGGTTTTCGTTGATTATTTTGCATCGCCACTAATACCTGATGCACTAAAACGGGATTCCATTTAACATTAAAAATATCTTCTGACAATTCAATTTTATCAATCACTTCTCCTTTTTGATTGTAAACATCAACTTTCATATTTTTATTTTACTAAAATTTCTACCAAATCCCCTCTTTTTCCGGGAATCGCCCCTTTAAGACAAATTAATTTTTTTTCAGGAATAATTTTTATAATTTTAACGTTTTTCAGAGTCATTCTGTCGCCACCCATTCGTCCAGCCATTTTTCTTCCTTTTAAAACACGTTGAGGAAAAGTAGGGCCAATAGAACCTGGCGCGCGCAAACGATCTTTTTGTCCATGAGTTTTAGGACCGCCGTGAAATCCGTGTCTTTTAACCACGCCTTGAAAACCTTTTGATTTTGTCGTTCCAACAATTTTTGCCTTTTCTCCTTCTTGAAAAATAGAAAGATCTATTTTATCACCAACTTTAAAATTATTAATTTCTGATTCATCTATTTTAAACTCTTTTAGCCAAGCTAAATTTCCTAATCCTTTCAAATGATTCTTCAATGCTTTTGAAATTTTATTTTTTTTACCAAAACCAACTTGAATAGCATTATATCCGTCTTTTTCCTTTGTTTTTATCTGAGTAACAAAAATACCATCCGATTCTAAAACGGTTATTGGTACAATTCTATCATTCTGATATATTTGAGTCATTCCTATTTTTTTGGCTAAAATAAATTTTGTCATAGCTATGTTTTATATTTTTATTTTATTTATTTTATAAATTATTTTATTTTTAGCAATATTTAATAATTTGATATTAATTTTTTCAAAATAAATACCGGGAAAATCTTTCTAATAAATTATTTCTAATTTTGAAAGATATACCCGGCATTTATTTTTACATTACATTTTAATTTCAATATCTACTCCCGCCGGTAAATTAAGATTCATTAAAGCATCAATGAGTTTTTGATTAGGATCTAAAATATCAATCAATCTTTTGTGAATACGAATTTCAAATTGTTCTCGGGAGTTTTTATCAATAAAAGTAGAACGATTAACGGTGTAGCGTCTAATTTCTGTTGGCAAAGGAGTTGGTCCAACAATATTATTAACATAACGAGCTGCTGTTTCAAAAATCTGTTTACAAGAATTATCTAACACTTTATGATCATAAGCTTTCAATTTAATTCTTATTTTTTGTTGAAGATCATCTTTCTTTGCCATATTAAAGAGCTAATTTATATTATTTAAGAATTTTGGTAATAACACCTGCGCCGACCGTTTTTCCACCTTCTCGAATAGCAAATCTTTGTTTTTCTTCTAAGGCTACTGGAGCAATTAATTTTACTGTAAAATTAGCGTTATCACCCGGCATTACCATTTCTACTCCAGAAGCAAGGGTAACTTCACCAGTAACATCAGTTGTACGAATATAAAATTGAGGTTTATATCCGTTGAAAAATGGTGTATGTCTACCTCCTTCTTCTTTAGTTAAAATATAAACCTCGGCTTCAAATTCCGTATGAGGTGTAATTGTACCCGGTTTAGCAACAACTTGTCCTCTTTCTACATCTTCCTTTTTTAAACCACGTAATAAAACACCGACATTATCACCAGCTTGGGCTTCATCAAGAGTTTTATTAAACATTTCTATTCCAGTGACAACGGTTTTTTGAGTAGGTTTTAATCCAACTATTTCTACTTCATCATTTAATTTCAAAATTCCTCTTTCTACTTTACCAGTAACAACTGTACCTCGTCCTTCAATAGAAAAAACGTCTTCAATAGGCATTAAAAAGGGCTTATCAATTTCTCTTGCTGGATCAGGAATATAAGAATCCATTGCCTCAATTAAATCCAAAATTGGTTTACAAGCTGGATCATCAATTGATTGAGCATTTAAAGCGGCTAAGGCTGAACCACGAACAACTGGAACTTCATTTCCCGGAAATTGATATTTGGTTAATAGCTCTCGCACTTCAGTTTCTACTAAATCAATTAATTCAGGGTCGCTTACTTGGTCAACTTTATTCAAAAAAACAATAATAGCTGGTACACCAACTTGACGAGCCAAAAGAATATGTTCTCGTGTTTGTGGCATTGGACCATCAGCAGCAGAAACAACTAAAATCGCGCCATCCATCTGAGCCGCACCTGTAATCATGTTTTTAATATAATCAGCATGACCCGGCGCATCGATATGAGCATAATGTCTTTTCTCTGACTGATATTCAGAGTGGTGCAATGCAATGGTAATACCTCTTGCTTTTTCCTCAGGAGCATTATCAATTTGATCAAATGCTTCGACTTTTTCAACTAAACCTTTAAAACTTAAAACGTGCATAATAGCCGCTGTCAACGTTGTCTTACCATGATCAATATGACCAATAGTTCCTACGTTAACATGAGGCTTTGTTCGTTCAAATTTCTTTTTTTCTGCCATTTTTTTATAAATAAATTTATTAATCGACTTATTGAAATAAAAAATTTAAAAAATTTTATTTCTTTAATTATATAAAGATTTTATTCTATTTTTTAATAAAGTCAAGAACCTTAAAGTTTTAAATCGCCAAAAATCAAAACAATAATCAAACATAAATTTACTTAGCAATAACTAAACGCTAATAAACAAACTTAACCATTAAAAACAACCTGATTGCTAGAAGCAAAAATTTGCATTTTAATTTTGTTATTATTAAAATAATTCAGGATAATTAATTTAATTAGCGCGTATAGCTCAGTGGTTAGAGCGTCCGTTTCACATGCGGAAGGTCGTTGGTTCAAATCCAACTACGCGCACTTTTAATAAAATAAAAAAACAGCTTAAAGAAATATAAGCTGTTTTTTAAAAATTAATTTTTATTTAATTTCTACAGTAGCGCCCGCCTCTTCTAATGTTTTTTTAATTTGTTCGGCTTCTTCTGGTTTAATTCCTTCTTTTACTGCTTTAGGAGCAGCATCAACTAAATCTTTTGCTTCTTTTAATCCCAATCCAGTAATATCCTTAACTACTTTTATTACTTGAACCTTAGAATCACCGGCATTTTGCAATATTACATCTACTGTGCTTTTTTCTTCACTAGCAGCATTATTAGCTCCAGTAGCATTACCAACCGCCATCATCATTTGTGGAGCAGCCGAAACACCAAATTTTTCTTCTAATGCTTTAACCAATTGAGATAATTCTAAAACATTTAATTTTTCAACAGCTTCAATAATATCAGTTATTTTTTTATCAAGTTCCATATTTTTTATTTATTTTTTAGCAATTGCATCTAAGGCAATTACTAATTTTTGAATATTGCCATTAAGAACTCCGACCAAAGTTCTTGGTAAATTATTTAATGTATAAACCAATTGAGAAAGTAAAATTTCTTTAGATGGTATCTTGGCTAAATCAATAATTTCTTCAGCCGAAAAAAATCTTTTATTAATAAAACCTCCTAAAATTTTTAAAGTTGGTTCTTTTTTTTCGGCGCTAAATTTATAAGCAATTTTAGAAGCCAAAATCCCTTCTTCCGGACTAAAAATTAAAGCTATTGAACTGGGAAAATTAAACACATCAAATTTAATATTACTTTTAGTAATCATTTTTTGGACTAATGTTTTTTTCACTACTTTAAATTCAATATTATTATTTTTTAACTCTTTTCTTAAATTACGAATATCAAAAACCTTTAATCCAGTAAAATCAACTAAAAGCACTGTTGGATTACTATTAATTTTTTCTATTAATTCATTTAAAATTTTTTCTTTTTGTTCTCGGGTAAGCATATTTTATAAATAAAAAACGACTTATTTAAGCCGCCAACAATATCAATAAAAATTTATCTGGATTTAAAATTTTTATTGCCTCAACAGGTCTTATTTTTTTGCCTGTTTTCTGCGGCTTTTATTTTAATTAAAGTATAAAAATTTAAAAAAGAAAGTCAAATAATAAAAATCCAAATTTATTATAGTGTCATTCTGAGCGTTAGCCCTGCCTGCCGGTAGGCAGGGACTGAAGCCTGCCCGCCGAAGGCGGGAATCCCACGCAATGCAAGTGATTGCTGATTAGTTCTAAAAGCCGAGGGATCCTTCGGACTGAAGTCCTCAGGATGACAGTAAAAAACAGCAGTCATTCTGAGCGTTAGCCCTGCCTGCCGATAGACAGGGGTTGAAACCTGCCCGCCGAAGGCGGGAATCCCACGCACAGCAATGAGTTTTCACAGTCATTCTGAGTGAAACGAAGAATCCCATCCACAGTAATGATAGTCGCTTATTAGTTTGCATGAGATCCTTCGAGCTGAAGCTCTCAGGATGACAGTAAAAAACAGCAGTCATTCTGAGCGTTAGTCCTGCCTGCCGATAGACAGGGGTTGAAGCCTACCCGCCGAAGGCGGGAATCCCACGCACAGCAATGAGTTTTCACAGTCATTCTGAGTGAAACGAAAAATCCCATCCACAGTAATGATAGTCGCTTATTAGTTTGCATGGGATCCTTCGGGCTAAAGCCCTCAGGATGACAAATGGAGACGTCATTCTGAGCGTAGCGAAGAATCCCATCCACAGCAGTGATTGCTGATTATTGCTAAAAGCCATGGGATCCCAGACTTCCTGCCTACCGGCAGGCAGGCGTCTTTGGGATGACAAAAGAAAATAACAGTCATTCTGAACGCCTGCCTACGGTAGGCAGGCAGTGAAGAATCCCACGCAATACAAAAAATCGTTAATAATTAGTGATAACTAACAGAATCTGTGGCGGCGAAGGCCTTTGGCCTTCGCCGCCACTTCAATATTATTATTTACTCATTTCGTAATGCCTCTTTATCTCTTCTGCTGACAAAGCTCGATTATAAAAACGAGGTTCATCTATAAGACCAGTAAAATACAAATTATTAACGCCATTCATTCCTATTCTCACAAAATGTCCGAAATTAGAATAAATTCCTGTATTGTAAGTGTATTGTAGCTGTCCATTTTTATAACCTTTCAATATATCATTTACTCCATCATAGGTAATAACATAATGTGCCCATTGGTTTAAGGAACCATTATCTGATAATGTATAATTAACATAATTGCCATCTGGTAAACGCCATCTGATAAAATTGTAAAAAGAACCTTGTGCAATATTAAATCTTAAATTACTATCAAGTCCATCATAAACAGAAAGATAACTACTATTAGTTTGATTAGGATTAGCTGTTGGATTAACCCAAATGCTTATTGAAAAAGATTCATATTGGGGGATATTTCCACAATCAACATAATCATTCACTCCATCAAAACTTATTGCTTTATTGATTTGACCATCTGTCCATGTTGGACCACTAATAAGAGTACCATTGTTATCATTACCACTACTATCATTAGCAATAGTACCTGTTCCTTCATCAAATGACCAAGAACCAACTGGTTTAAGGGGTGAGATGAATAAATTATTACCTACTTCATAAAGGTAGGGATCAGGACCACCATCTTTATTAGTTTTAGAAGTTTCATTACCTTTGGGGCCAAAGGTTTTTGATTCCATATAAGAGGTTAGGATATATTCTTGTTGGGGATTACAATAAAAGGTATAGTACAAACTATCATTAAGGGTATTTTGAGGATCAAATGGTAGAGTAGACATGGAAACACCATAGGTACTAGATATATCTATAGGTATCCATCCCGTACCATTAGATTTTCTTAAATTATCTTCACTTACTTGCACCCAAGAAACTCCAGTGGGTAAATTATTAATATTAGATAAATCAATGCTAGAAGGAAGAGAAATATAGATATTAGTACCATTACAAATGGTG
>JAAZHW010000091.1 GCA_012510515.1 Parcubacteria group bacterium | reverse complement strand
GGATAAAGGGAAGCAAAAGGGATAATTGGCGAAATTTGCAAGCCGATGCTAATTGGCAGCTATAATTATTATATTATACAATATTTTAATAAATATGTCAATATAATATAACAATTGAAGTTTATATTTTGTAATAATAAGTTTCACCCCCCTGTGGATAAAGTGTTTCACAAAATTTGTGAAACATTTTTTTGAAAAGCCAAAAATGTTTCACGCGAAACACTTTGTGCCAGATTTTGGGGTACCGGAAGGTAAAAATGTTTCACGTGAAACACTTTATGCCAGATTTTGGGGTACCGGAAGCCAAAAATGTTTCACGTGAAACACTTTATGCCAGATTTTGGGGTTTTTAAGATTATTTTACCCCCCTGTGGATAAAGTGTTTCACAAAATTTGTGAAACATTTTTTTTGAAAAGCCGAAAATGTTTCACGCGAAACACTTTGTGCCAGATTTTGGGGTACCGGAAGCCGAAAATGTTTCACGTGAAACACTTTATGCCAGATTTTGGGGTACCGGAAGCCGAAAATGTTTCACGCGAAACACTTTGTGCCAGATTTTGGGGTTTTTAAGATTATTTTACCCCTCTGTGGATAAAGTGTTTCGCAAGTTTTGTGAAACAATATTGTGCGACATATCAATAAATTAAAAAGGCAGCTTTCCTTGACAAAAACTAAATTTATTGTGAAATATAATAAAATATTCCCATTCGTCAGTTTATTGCTAAATTTATGGTAGTAATTCTATAAAAAATTATCGCTATAAATTAATTATATATTATTTCCTAAAAATTTTTATTTTGTTTATATTTGGAGTGGCAGCGAAATCTTTTAGCTTTTGCTGCCACCTTACTGAATAATTGCTATTAATTAATAATCAACTATCGCTACCATTGATGGAATTTTCATGATCGCTGTTTTTTAGTGTCACCCCGAGAGCCCGCCTATATCCGACGGGTAAACCTGCCTGCCGATAGGCGGAGAAAAAATCTTACGCATAACAATGAGTTCCACTGTCATTCTGAACGAAGTGAAGAATCCCACGCACAGCAAATTCCGCAGTCATTCTGAGCGAAACCCTACCTGCCGGTAGACAGGGTTTCGCTCAGAATGACATTAGACGAACGAACGTAACCAGAAGTTATTGAGTTAAACTAGCGTGGCGGCGAAATTCTAAAAGAATTTCGCCGCCACCAAAAAGTTTAGAAAAAATTATAATAATTCATTTTAAATTTCCATTTTGATTTTTTTATTTTTTTATTTTTTTTCTTTCTTTTTTTAAAAAAATTATTAAAATAAAAATGATTTATGAAAAAAACAAACAAGAAAAAATTGATAATTTTTATTACCATTTTAATAGTGATAATTGCCTCACTGCTTTTTATTTTTAACATTAATAAGTCATCAAAAAATCCTTCAGAAACGATAGGGCAAATTCAAGAATTGAATTCCAAAATTTTTAATTTAATAGAACAAAATGAAAATCTATTGTCTTTAATAGAAGATAAATATAAACAAAATCAATTAAAGGAAGCATTAGATAATTCTTTGGAATTAAAGAAAGCAATTCAAGAATTAACCAATGATTCGCTTCAAATAACTGAACTTTTAAAAAATGTTGTAGTAAATTTAGGAAGTGTTGATAAAAACAATCGCGCTATTTTTGAAGAAATTACTCAGTTGGAAATTAATGCTATGAATTATTTAGTATCTTATTCTTCGTATAAAGAAATTCTTTCTCAGCAAATCGGAATAGAATATGAATCTCAACTTGATAATAAAACATTAGAAAACAAAGCCGATGTTTTAGAAACAACCAATCAAATGAAAGAACTCTTAAAAAATATTAAAGACAATATAAACTCAGCTAATAAATTATTAGAAAAAATTTAATTATGAAAAAAAATAATATTTTAATTATTTTAGATGGATGGGGAATTGGCTCACGTGACGCCTCTAATCCTATTTACACAACTAAACCAGAAACAATAGAAAATTTTAAAAAAAATTATCCGATGACCAGCTTACAAGCGAGTGGAATTGCGGTTGGTTTACCTTGGGGTGAAGCAGGCAATAGCGAGGTTGGACATTTAACAATGGGCATTGGAAAAATTATTTATCAATATTATCCTCGTATAACCTTAAGTATTGAAAACGGAGAATTTTTTAAAAACAAAGCATTAAACAATGCCTTTGATTCGGCTTTAAAAAATAATTCTACCGTTCATTGTTTAGGTTCATTATCCGAAGGTCATGTTCATAGTGCTTTTAATCATATTTTAGCCTTGTTAGAAATGGCTTCGCGAAAAAATGTTTCTAAAATTTATTTTCATTTTTTTACTGATGGTCGTGACAGTCCGCCTAAATCAGGCAAAGGATTGGTGGAAAAATTTTTATTAGAATTAAAAAAATATAATATTGGTAAAATTGGTAGTTTATCCGGAAGATATTATGCTTTAGATCGTTCTAAAAATTGGGCTTTAACCGAAAGAGTTTATAATCTTTTAACAAAAGGTGATGGTAAAAAATCAAAAAATCCTTTAGAAGTTTTTGATTATTATTATCAAAAAAACTTAACCGATCCTTATGTTGAACCAACGCTAATTATTGAAAGCGATGATAAATCTACTTGGCCATTAATTAAAGATGGCGATAGTTTAATTTTTTTTGATTTTCGAGAAGATAGTATTCGGCAATTAACTAGCGCTTTTGTTTTAGATAATTTTATTTTTTTTCCACGCCAAAAAATTTATAATTCACACATTACTACAATGATTCAATATGATGAGACATTTAAAACTGATGTAGCTTTTTTTCCAGAAAAAATAGAAACTTCTCTTTCTGCTTATTTAAGCGAAAAAGGATTAAAACAAATGAAAATTGCTGAAACAGAAAAATATTATCACCTAACTTATTTCTTTAATGGTTTAACGGACAAAATTTTTAATAATGAATTCCGTATTCTAATTCCTTCTAAAGAAATTCCTCATGTCGATGAATTTCCGACAATGCGAGCACCAGAAATTACTCAACGTTTAATTGCGACAATAACAGAAAATGTTTATGATTTTATTGCAGTTAATTATGCTAATCCTGATTCTTTGGCTCATTCAGGAAATTTTAATGCCATGGTTGAAGGAATTAAAATTATTGACCAACAATTAGCCAAAGTTTATGAAGTGGCTAAAAAATTAAAAGCGACTTTGTTTATTACTTCTGACCATGGCAATGCCGAAAGATTATATGATCCTTTAACTGGCGAAAAAGATACCTATCATAATGCTAATCCTGTTCCTTTTTATATAGTAGACGAAAGTTTTCGTCTAAAAATTCCTCGTACCGATGAACAAATTCAAGAATTAGAATCACAAACAACTGGTTCGTTATGCGACATAGCGCCAACAATTTTAGAATCTATGGGATTAGAAATTCCTAATCAAATGAATGGACAAAGTTTACTCACTAATCTTATTTCGTACTTATAATAATTAAATAATTTTTTAATTAAAAATTAATGCAATAGTTGTAATAAGTGAGGCGGTGATGTTTATTTTTTAAAATAAACATCACCGCCTCGGAAAAATAAAATTAAAAGCCATTCCTTATTATTTATAATTTTTAATTTTTAGATTATAATAAATTTTATTAGCTAAAAATCAGTCAAATTTTTATTAATTTTTAAAATAAAAATATGAAATTTTATAATTACCCTTTTTTAAAAATAGAAAAAAAATGGTTAACTCAATGGCAAAAAAATAATTATAAAAATTTTCAAGCAAAAGATTTTTCTAAAAAATCAAAATATTATGTTTTAGAAATGTTTCCTTATCCATCGGGCGAAGGACTTCATGTTGGACACGTAGAAAATTATACGGCTGGCGATATTTACAGTCGTTTTAAAAAAATGCAGGGATATGAAGTTATTCATCCGATGGGTTGGGATGCTTTTGGTTTGCCAGCAGAAAACTATGCAATAAAAGTAAAAAAACAACCATCAGAAATTGTAGCCAAAAACATTAAAGTTTTTAAAAAACAACTTTTAAGAATGGGGTTTGCTTATGATTGGAAAAGAGAAATTAATACTACTGATCCTAAATATTATAAATGGACTCAATGGATGTTTTTAAAACTTTTTGAAAAAGGATTAGCCTATGAAAAAGAAGCGCCAATTAATTTTTGCCCATCGTGTAAAACCGGTTTGGCCAATGAAGAAGTAAGCGCTGATGGAAAATGCCAACGCTGTGGCGCGCCAGTAGAAAGAAAAATGTTAAAACAATGGTGGATAAAAATTACCGCTTACGCGGAAAAATTATTAAAAGACATTGATAGTCTTGATTGGCCCGAAGATATTAAAGAAATGCAAAAAAATTGGATTGGAAAATCAACTGGCCATCAAATTAAATTTGCTATTAAAGATAAAAATAATTTCAAAATCAGTGAAGTAGAAGTTTTTACCACGCGAATTGATACGTTGTTTGGCGCTACTTATTTGGTTTTGGCGCCAGAACACTCCTTGGTTAATCAACTAAAAGATTACATTAGTAATCGCTATGAAGTAGAAAAATATATTGAAGAAACAATGCAAAAATCGGAACTAGAAAGAACGGATTTGGCCAAAACAAAAACCGGCGTAGAATTAAAAGGAATATTAGCTGTTAATCCGACAAATAAAAAATTAATTCCTCTTTGGATTTCTGACTATGTTTTAAGTCATTATGGCACTGGCGCAATTATGGCCGTGCCAGCTCATGATGAAAGAGATTTTGAATTCGCTAAAAAATTTAAATTAGAAATTGTTGAGGTTATTAGTCCTGATGGTGAAAAACATCAATTAGAAAATGCTTATATTGGCGATGGGATTTTAATAAACTCCGGTCCATTTAATGGATTAAATAATAGAGAAGCTCAAGCAAAAATTGCTTTATTTGTTGGCGCGAAAAAGGTGACAAATTATAAAATGCGAGATTGGATTTTTTCTCGTCAACGTTATTGGGGTGAACCAATTCCTATTATTCACTGCCCAAAATGCGGAGCCGTGCCAGTACCAGAAAATAAATTACCTTTAATGTT
>JAAZHW010000090.1 GCA_012510515.1 Parcubacteria group bacterium | reverse complement strand
TGCCTGCCGGTAGGCAGGGACTTGGCCCTCGGTATGACACTAGAAAACAGAGGAGTAGACCTATTTTTAGATGTTTTTTTATCCACATCACGTCGCACAAGGTAGATTTTGCGACATAATATATAGTAAAAACAATATTCTAACGCTTTCTAATTTTTAATATGCTTTTTGTAAGATCCTGTTATTACCTTTTTAATTGTTATTTAAAAAATAATATTAATAATAAAACTTAATCAGTAAATAAATTTTCTACCCCTTCCACTGTTTTGTTAAATCCATAGATAAATAAATTCATTATTTTGGAAAAAACAATTCTTATGTCTACTCTAAAAAAATCGTTAATTTTTTGAGATGTTTGATTTAACCAATCTCCGGCTTCATTAAAAAAATTTTTTTTAGCTTGGGAATTCATTGGATTAGTCATTGGTTTTCCAACATTACTATTTTGAACTTCTGGCGTAATTTTTTCAACAGAAATCCGATTTATGCTATTAATAAAATTTTGCATAAATTTTGGTAATGTTAATTGAAATGATTCTAAAGTATTAGTATTATTATTAAAATTTAAATCATCGGCTAATAATTTATGATTATTTAAAAAACCACTAAAAATAGTTAATAATAAAGAAAAAATAATAACTTTTAAAAATTTAATCATTGTAATTTTAAATTTTTATATGTCGCACAATTTTAAAACTCTTGCCTGTTTCTTTTTATATTATCAATCGTTTTATTTTTCTTTGCAATAATTAATTTTTAATTACTACGCGGGACTTCACTCAGAATGATTGCTGTTTTTTAGTGTTATCCTGAACGGAGCCTGCCCGCCAAGGCGGGTGAAGTATCCCTCGGTTTTCAGCAATAATTAGCAATCATTACTGTGAATGGGATTCCTGCCTCTCGGCAGGCAGGCCCTCCTACGGCGGGCGGGCTTTAGTCCCTGCCCTACCGGCAGGCAGGGAACAATTCAGTGAGTGAGCACGCTGGGCGAACGAACGTAGCTAGAAGTTATTGAGTTAAACAAACGGAATTTGCATTGCATGAGATTATTTATCTGCCCGAATAATAAAAGGGCCGATAATCAAAATAATAGCTTATAAATACAACATCGGATTAACTGATGCTCCGATTGGCATAGGTCCACAATAATTACTTTTACTCATTCTAAATGTTGGCGAATAATAAACAGTAAAGTGGAGATGAGGCCCGGTGGTAAAACCAGAATTTCCCGAATAGCCTATTATTTGTCCTCTTTTTACCGTTTCACCAACATTAACCGATATCAACGAAAGATGACCATATAAAGTAGTTAAATTATTATTATGCTCTATCACAATAAATCGGCCATAAGATCCTTTATAACAATAATTATCTTGATTGCCAGCCGCTACTACTTTTCCATCTTCAGCAGCATAAATTGGCGTACCAACACTAGCTCTAATATCAATACCATTATGGCTGGGACTTTTATAATTTCCAGAACTATAAAATTTTTGAGCATCGCTCGTTTCGCCATATCCTTGTGTAACATAAGCATTTCTAATAGGCCACAATAATACACCCGGTTGGGCTCCCGGTAATTGCGAAGGATTAATTTGAGCTTTTAATGCTTCTTCTAGACGATAAATTTCTGATTCAATTTGAACCCTTTGTTTTTCTAAATTACTCAAAAGAGTTTGATAATTTTTTTCTTGATTTTTTGTTTTACTTAAAAGCGTTGATTTTTCATTTTGAAGATTTAAAGCAATAGATTTTTGATTGCTTAATTGAATTTTTGTTTCTTGTAGTTCTTGCTTTTTTAATTCCGTTTCGGTTTTTCTATCACTTAAAACATTTTTTAAATTATTTAATTCATCTAAAGATATTTTTAAACTTTCGCTAATTTGTTGAACATTATTAATTTCAGAAATAACATCAGAAATTTTTTGATTTTTTAAAACAATAATTAATGGAGATAAATCTTTATTTCTTTCATAAAGCTCCTGTAAATTTTTGGCTAAAATTTGGCGTTTAATTTCAATTTCTTCAGAAGTATTAGAAATATCCATTTGCAATTGTTCTAATTCCAAATTTAATTTTTCAATTTGAACCTCATTAATTTTGATTTTAAAATTAATATTATCAAGATTTTGCTGAATTTGATTTAACTCACTATTTAAAGTTTTTTTAGTACTTTGAGTTTGTTCTAATTGAGAATTATAAAATTGCTGTTGTTGTATTAATTCATTAAGCTTTTGCTTTTGAGCATCAATTTGTTTTTGAAGATCAGAAGAATTAGCCGCCATTGATTGATTAACAAAAAACAAACTAATCAAAATAATTATAGGAATAAATTTTTTTAAAAAAATTTTCATCATTTTATTCGTTAATTATTAATTATTTAATTTATTTAAAGCATTGGCAATTCGTTTTAATGTTTCGGATTTTCCTAAAACTTCCATAATTTCAAAAGGACCAGCAGAATTTTTAGAACCACTTAAAGCTACTCTTAATGGCCACAAAACATTTCCCCTCCCCCTTTTCTCAACCTCGGGCATAATAATGGCTTCCAATTGCTGTTTAGTAAAAAGTTTATTATCTAAATTAAGAAATAATTTATAAATAAAGTCAAGATTGGAAATTAATTCATCTTTGGTCATATTTTGCCAATATAATAAACTAACATCATAATCAGGTAAAATAAAGAAATAAGAAGCTATTTCTGGCAATTCCGCTAGTGTTTTTATTCTTTGACGATGAGTTTCAATAATTTTTTTAATAAATTCAATATCAGTTAAAATGTTTTCACCAAATTTTTCTGTTAAAAATGGTACGGCATACGATGTTAATTCGTCTATTGGTAATCGCTCTATGTATTCAGCATTTATCCAATCTAACTTATCAATATTAAATATTGCTCCGGCTTTTTGAATTCGGAAAAAATCAAATTGTTCAATAATTTCATCAAGAGTAAGAATTTCATTAATTGTTTCACCATTTTTTTCGGGAAGATGCCAACCTAAAAAAACCAAAAAATTTATAATTGCTTCTGGGAGATAACCCTTCTTTCTAAAATCTTTCATCGCCACATCACCAAAACGTTTAGACATTTTACTTCTATCAGGATTTAAAATCAAAGGCAAATGAGCAAAAATTGGCGGCTCCCAGCCAAAAGCTTCATAAATAGCAATTTGTCTAGGCGTATTAGGTAAATGTTCTTCACCACGAATTACATAATTAATATGCATTTCATAATCATCAACAACAACGCTAAAATTATATAATGGATTACGTAATCCCTTGGCAATAATAAAATCCCCTATTAATTTAGTATTAAATTTTACTTTTCCTCTAATTAAATCGGATATAATTATTTCTTTTTCGGGCATTTTAAGACGAATAACATAGGGCGTTTTATTTTTTAATTTTTCTTCTATTTCTTCTTGTGATAAATTACGACAATGACCATCATAACGAGGCGCTTCTCCCCTACTCATCATTTCCTGTCTTTTATATTCCAATTCTTCTACTGTACAAAAACAATAATAGGCCAATCCTTTATTAATTAATTCTTTTAAATATTTTTCGTAAATATCTAAACGCTCACTTTGTCTATATGGACCATAAGGACCATCAACCTCTATCCCCTCATCCCAAAAAAGTTTTAACCATTTTAAATTTTCTAAAATATCTTCTTCGTATTCCTTTTTGGAACGCTCTTTATCAGTATCTTCTATTCTTAAAATAAATTTACCATTATATTTTCTAGCAACCAAATAATTAAACAAAGCTGTACGCGCTGTTCCAATATGAAAATAACCGGTTGGCGAAGGAGCGATGCGCACTCGAGGATTTTTTATTTCTTTAGAAATTGTTTTTATTTTCTCACTCATTTTTATTAATTTGATTATTATTATAATCAACGGCTAAATCGACTAAATCAAGAGTTAAAAGAATTTCTTTCGCAATTTCTTCAGCAGCATTTCTTTTTATAAATAATTTAGCGCTATTTATCATTACGTTTTTTTTATCTTCGTTTTGTAAAATATCTAAAATAGTTTTTATTAAAATGTTGGGAGTAGCGTTTTCTTCTTCTAAAACAATAGCTCCTCCATAGCGAGCATATTCAATCGCATTCATTTTTTGATGATTGTGAGCCGCTTCGGGTAAAGGAATTAAAATAGCCGGTTTTTGCGAAGCAGCAATTTCAAAAATAGTACCACTACCAGCTCGAGCAACTATTAAATCAGCCGCGACTAAAGCATTAAGATAATCTTTTTCGTTTAAAAATTCTTTACATTGATAAAAACTTGGATAAGGCGGTGGTAAAAATTCTAAAATTACTTTTGCTTCTAAAAATACTTGCTTAAAATTTTTAGGACCCGTTTGATGAATAATTTGAATATCATTTTTTAATAAACCTTCAATACTATCAAGAACCAAATCATTTATTCTCTGACTACCTTGTGAACCTCCCAAAAATAAAACAACGGGTTTATCAAGTAAAAAATTAAAATATTTTTTGCCCTCTTTTTGATTAATTTTATTATTCAAAATAGATTCTCTGATGGGATTACCAATAACCACAGCTTTTTCGGGCGGAAAATAATTTTTAGTTGAAGAAAAAGAAACAATTATTTTTTTGGCTAAACTAGCGGCAATTTTATTACTTTTACCCGGTATTGTATCAGATTCATGTTCAATAATAGGAATACCCAAAAGAAATCCAGCAATAACTACTGGCAAAGCCCCATAGCCACCTTTGCTAAAAATCATATCTGGCATCACTTTCCACAAATACCATAAACTCTGAAAAATGCCAAAAATGATTTTAAAAATATCTAAAAAATTAAGAAGCGAAAAATAATTACGCCATTTACCACTAAAAATTTTAATTACTTTAATATTTTCATCAGTAAAAACTTTTTCATCAAAAGTATCAGCGCCAATGAAAGTAGCATCTAAATTAACTAATCGTTGATCAGTTATCTTTTTTAAATTTCGATAAACAGCAATTAAAGGGTAAATATGCCCTCCTGTTCCTCCGCCCGCTAAAACAATTTTTAATTTTAATTCTCTTAAAACAATTTCTTCGTTTTTAGACATATTAAATAAATAAATAAAAACTATAAAATTAGCTATATTTAGATATATTAACAACTATTCCGAAAGATGTCAAAAGAATAGCTAAATTAGTACCACCATAACTAATAAATGGAAGGGGTTGGCCAGTTAAAGGAAAAATTTTTGTTAAGGCACCAATATGAACAACCATTTGAATAAACGGCAAAACCACAATGCCAAAACTTAATAATTTTCCAAATTCATCGGAACAGCTTTTACTAATTTGAAATCCTTCAATCAATAATCCCAAATACATCAAAATTAAACCAACACTTCCCAGTAGCCCAAATTCTTGAGCAATAATAGCAAAAATTGAATCGCCAATTGGTTCGGGTAAATAATTATTATATTTACTAACGGCATTGCCAAAACCAACACCACTTAAACCTCCAGAACCAATTGCTACAATTGATTGATTAACTTGATAATCTTTTCCCAAAACATCCATATTTTGCTCAGAATTCAAAAAACTAGATATACGCACTAAACGATAATCATCGGGATAAAATTTTTTTAAACCCAAAAAACTCCCAACTAAAAGTATTCCAATAATCAAAATAGTTAAAAAAAGATAGTGAATTTTTATACCACTTAAAAAATAGATAATAAAAGCAGTGGCAGCTAAAATAAAAAAAGCGCTCGTTGCTGGTTGTGAAATCATTAAAAATCCTACCAATCCTAAAAAAACAATAAAAGCAATTACTGTTCCAAAAGAGTTTTTTTCCTTCGGAGTCTTTTGAGAAAGCCAAAAACTTAAATACATTATAAAAGCAATTTTTAAAATTTCATTTGGTTGAAAACTTATAAATCCTAAATCAAGCCAGCGACGCGCCCCATTGATTTCTAATCCTAATGGAGTAAATAGTAAAATTAATAAAATAATCGCTAAAACAAAAATTAATGGTGATAATTTTTTATAAACTTTATAAGGAATAAAAAAAGTCACTAAAAAACCAATAACGCCAATTAAAACACCTTTTACTAATTGCTGTTTAACATAATAATAAGGGTCATTAAATTCAGTTTTAGCTAAAATCATTGAGGCGCTCAAAAGACATAAAATTCCTATTACTACTAAAGCCAGAGTATTCCAAGTAAAGATATTACCTATTTTTTTAGTACTAAGATTCATTTTTTAGATATTTCCAATATCCGACCATTAGGAATTTTATTTAAATTTCCATTATCAACAATAATTTCTCCATTAACAATAACAAATTTTATTCCTTTGGGTTTTTGATTAATATTTGAAAAATTAAAATCGGAAGTTATTTCGTCAGGATTAAAAATTACTACATCGGCAAAATAATTTTTTAAAATTAATCCTCTTTTATTGAGTTTTAATTTTAAGGCCGGTTCAAAAGTAATTTTTCTGATTGCTTGGGAAAAAGAAATGGAAATTTTATTTTCTTTAACAAAAGCTAAAAATCGCGGGAAAGTATTAAAAGAAGCTGGATGAGGCAAAAAATCAAAATTATGATAATTTAAAGTTGGATTGTGCGTGGAAATAATACTTAAATTTGATTCCATTAATCCCAATGTTTCTGGCAAAGAAAGATCATCAGATAAAACAACGGCTTCACCGTTGGTCATTCTAAAAATTTCCACAAACATTTCTTCGGGTGTAATTTCCCTTTCTTTGGCCAAATAAGCAATGCTTTTGCCATTAATAAATGGGATATTATTTTGATTGGAAGAAATAATCATTTTAGAAAAATCATATTTATTTTGTTTGAAATCATCAAAAATTCTTTTAACAATATTTTTATTTTTTAAATTATTAATCATAGTTTTTAAACTACCATAACGAAACCAGTCTGGAAAATATAAATACATTGGATTGTTGATTAAAGTAAAAGGCAATAAATCAAAATTAATATCTAAACCTCGTTCTTTTAATTTTTGAATTAAAAAAACAGCTTGCCACAATTCATCAATATTTTCTTTATAAGCATAAAAATGAGTAATTTCTATTTTGGGGCAATTTTCTATTCCCAATGTTTCTGTCAATGATTCTATTTCTTCAACCGATGATATAAGAGCATTCTTCTGATCGCGTAATTGTAAAAACAAAACTTTATTATGCCTTTTGGCTAATTGAGCCAATATAAGCAATTCAGCAAAAGAAACTTGACTATTATGAATATATTTTAATCCACAAGAAATTCCAGCCGCTCCTTCCATTAAGCTTTTATCAATTAAATTCTTTAGTTGCTCTAATTCTTCATCAATCAAATCTCTAAATTCATCATCTGTAATTCCTCGTTTAATTGTTGAATGACCAACCAAACTAGCAATGTTTACAAATGGCCTTGTTTTTTTCATTTGGCTAAAAAAATCATTCATTGCTTGCCAATTAATGTTTATTTTAAGCGAACTCCACTTGCGCAAAGTTTCTAAACTTTCCTTAAAAACTGGCGCCATTGAGCAACCATTATTACCAATAATTATTGTTGTAATTCCTTGAAAAAGCGCGCTTTCTTGCTCAGAATAATTAAACAAGGTTAAATAATGGTCGGATTCGTTGTTTATATCAATGAATCCCGGACAAACAAAATAATTAGTAGCGTCAATTATTTTATCCGCTTTTTCTTTAAGAGGTTTTTCTGTTTCAATCTTTTTTATTATTTCGTTTTCAATTAAAATATCACCCTTTTGTTCAGCTCCGCCCAAACCATTTAAAATTGTCCCGTTTTTTATTAAAATTTTCATATTGTTTATTTAAAATTTTTAATAGAATTATTATTCTTTATAATTATAACTCATTTAAAAATTAAAAAAATATCTGCCAGTTGGCAGATATTTTTTTAAAGAGTAGTTTTAGTATCTTCTGTTATAACCTCCTTGTCTATTTCTAAATTGAGATTGTCTTTTTTTATGACAATCGTGACAATAAAGTTTTCCGCTAATTACTCCATTTTCGTCTCTTCGAGGGTCAAATGGTAATTCAGTAATTTCTGCGCCACATTCAGCGCAAATCCACTTTTCTCCTTCGTTAGGATGAAACATTTGTTTCTCTTCTCCCCCGAAATTATTTCTTTGTTCCACTAATGTTCGTTTTATTGACTATTGTTATTGGTAAAAATAACTAAATTTGATAAAACGTCTTTTACGACCTTGTTGTAATAAATTCATTTTACTTTAAAATAAAAATTTGTCAAAGATACTACGGCAGTGATAGTTGCACAATGCTAAAAGCCGCGGGATCCTTCACCCGCCTTGGCGGGCAGGCTACATTCAGGATGACACTAAAAAGCGGGTCATTCTGAGTGAAACCCCGCCTATGGCGAGTAGAGAAGAATCCCATCCATAGCAATGATAGCCGCACAATGCTAAAAGCCGAGGGATCCTTCGAGCTTCGCTCTCAGGATGACATTAAAAAACAGCAGTCATCCTGAACGCAGTGAAGGATCCCATGGATTTCAGTACAATGATACTTGATTCAGTTTAACTCAATAACTTCTGGCTGAATTTGTGAAGCGAGCGGGCATGGTTTCATTCTTTTTGATTCAAAAAGAATGAAGAGCGAGCGAACAATTCAGTGAGTGAGCACGCTGGGCGAACGAAC